>UQRG01000131.1 GCA_900543365.1 uncultured Eubacterium sp.
TTTGCTTACAGAAACAGTTTGGGAAAATAGATTTCAATATATTGAACAGCTTAGAAAATTTGGTTGCGACATTAGTATAGACGGCAGAGTTGCAACTATTCACGGTGTAAGACAGATGAATGGAGCAGATGTTATGGCTACTGACTTAAGAGCCGGAGCTGCTATGGTTATTGCAGGTCTTGCCGCTAACGGGATTACTAAAATAGGTAATGTGCGTTTTATAGATAGAGGTTATGAAAAAATTGAGTATAAGCTTAGAGATTTAGGTGCAGATATTAAGAGGGTTAAAGACTAATGAAACTTAGATTTGCAACTATTGCAAGCAGTTCTTCAGGAAACTGTATTTACATAGGTACAGAATATACTAATATTTTAATTGATGCAGGCTTAAGTGGTAAAAAGATTGAGGAAGCTTTGACAGATTTAGAGTTAACTGGTCAAGATATTGATGCAGTATTTGTTACTCACGAGCATATTGATCATGTTGATGGAGTTGGTGTTCTTTCAAGGCGTTATAATATTCCTATTTATGCTACAGAAGGTACTTGGGCTAATATGCCGTCAAAGGTAAAGGTTGAAACTATAAGAGATGATTTTAAGCGAAATGTTTATGCTGATGAAAATATGGTATTTAATGACTTGTTAATAAGACCTTTTGACATACCTCACGATGCAGCAGAGCCTGTTGGTTATAGTGTAATGACTGATAATGATAAAATAACTGTAGCTACTGATATTGGACATATTTCGGACACTATAAAAGAAAATGTAAAAGGCTCATCTGTTTTACTTCTTGAAAGTAATCACGATGTAAATATGCTTAAAAATGGTTCTTATGCTTACAATCTTAAGCAGAGAATATTAAGTGATTATGGTCATTTAAGCAATGACAATGCTGGTAAATTTTTAAGTGAATATGCAGACAGTAGACTTAAGTATGTTTTTCTTGGACATTTAAGCAAGGAAAATAATACCCCACGAGTTGCTTTTGATACTGTTAAGGATATTGTTACTGATAGTGGCGTTGAACTTGGTGGAGATTTTAATATGTGGGTTGCTGCCCCTTATGGTGTTAAAAGAAGGATTGAACTTTAATGAAAATAACTATTGCTTGTGTAGGTAAAATTAAGGAAAAATATTTTATTGATGCCATAAATGAGTATGCCAAAAGACTTTCAAGATATATTTCTTTAAATATTGCAGAAGTTCCAGATGAAAAAGCTCCTGAAAATATGAGTTTAGCTCAAATGGAACAGGTTAAGGAAATTGAAGGAGAAAGACTCAACAAAGTTATAAAGGATAGTTATGTTGTAGCTCTTGCTATTAATGGCAAAAAATTGACTAGTGAAGGTTTTGCTGATTTTATTTCTGATAATATGGTTAAGGGTGTAAGTCATATTACATTTGTTATTGGTGGTTCTCTTGGACTTAGTGATAAAATACTTAAAAGAGCTGATTACAAACTTAGTTTTTCTGATATGACTTTTCCTCATCAGTTAATGAGGGTTGTGCTTTTAGAGCAAATTTATAGAGCAAATAGAATAATAAAAAATGAGCCTTATCATAAATAGATGCTATTTATGATGTAAGTTAGTTGATAATTAACATATAATAGATATTTTTAGGACTTAACCTTGACAACTTTATTGTAATATGTTATATTTTAGTTATTAATTTGCAGTGATGAGGACATTATTAGCTTTCTGTGGTGACATCAGAGAGTCAGTCGGTTGGTGAAAGGCTGTCAGTACACAGATTAAGTAAATTACACCCTTTGAGCAAATGGGTAGGACCCCTTACAGTCCAAAGAGGCAGATGATTTCTGTAAATTAAGGTGGTAACACGGGTATTCTCGTCCTTTTGGAGAGAATACCCTTTTTGTTTTAATAATAAAAAATGGAGGAATTTTAAATGACTATTTTTGATGAGCTTAAGGCAAGAGGATTGCTTGCACAGCTTACTGATGAGGAAGAAATTAAGGAATTAATTAATAATGGTAAGGCTACATTTTATATAGGCTTTGACCCAACAGCAGATAGTTTGCACGTAGGTCACTTTATGGCTCTTTGCCTTATGAAGAGATTGCAAATGGCTGGTAATAAGCCTATTGCCCTTATTGGTGGTGGTACTGCTATGGTTGGTGACCCATCAGGAAGAACTGATATGCGTCAGATGATGACTAAGGAAACTATTCAACACAATGTAGATTGCTTTAAAAAGCAAATGTCAAGATTTATTGATTTTTCTGATAACAAGGCACTTCTTGTAAATAATGCAGATTGGCTTTTAGACCTTAATTATATTGAGCTTTTAAGAGATGTTGGTGCTCACTTTAGTGTAAATAGAATGCTTACAGCTGAATGTTACAAGCAGAGAATGGAAAAAGGACTTTCTTTCCTTGAATTTAACTATATGATTATGCAGAGTTATGACTTCTATGAGTTATTTAGAAAGTATGGTTGTAATATGCAGTTTGGTGGTGATGACCAGTGGAGCAATATGCTTGGTGGTACTGAACTTATTAGAAGAAAACTTGGTAAAGATGCTTATGCTATGACTATTACACTTCTTCTTAACTCTGAGGGTAAGAAGATGGGTAAAACTCAGTCTGGAGCAGTATGGCTTGACCCTAACAAGACTACACCTTATGAATTTTACCAGTATTGGAGAAATGTAGCTGATGCTGATGTTTTAAAGTGTCTTAGAATGTTGACATTCTTGCCTCTTGAGCAAATTGATGAAATGGATAAGTGGGAAGGCAGCCAGCTTAATAAAGCTAAGGAAATTCTTGCTTATGAGCTTACTAACCTTGTTCACGGTGAAGAAGAAGCTAAAAAAGCTGAAACTGCGGCAAAGGCTTTATTTGGTGGTGGTCCTGTTGCTGGTTCTGTTCCTTGTACAGAAATATCTACTGAAGAATATGGGGAAGGTATGCAAATTATTGCCCTTCTTGAAAAATGTTCCCTTATTCCTTCAAGAGGTGAGGGTAGACGACTTGTTCAACAGGGTGGTGTTAAGGTAAATGGTGAAAAGGTAAATGATATTGCCACAGTTATTACACCAGATATGTTTGATGATGACAAGTCTGTTATGATTCAAAAGGGTAAAAAGACTTATCATCAGGTTAAGTTAGTTTAATTTAATTTGCTCCAAAGATTTATTACTTAAGAGTAAAACTTTGGAGCTTATAATAATATAAAATTATTATAGTGATTGTTAAAATATTTCTTTTTGGTTTATAGTTGTTTTTATAAATATTAATTTTATAATAATTTGTTTATATTTTGCAGTTTACTTGTATTTTATTTATACTCGTTATTACTATAGATTATAATGTAATCAAAATATAATACAAAATGAAAAATATTTTTATTATTGATGTTATTTTAGTGAATAGAGCATATCTTATTTTAAAAATGAGGTGACATTATGGCTAAAGAAGTATTAAAATATATAGTATTAACATTAATAATAGCAATAATAATAATTATTATTTTATTAGTTGCTTTAAACACCCGTATTAAAACTAGAGAATATAATATCAAAACAGAAAAGATAAATGAAAATCTTAAAATTATGCTTATTAGTGACTTACATAGCACATTTTATGGAAAAAATCAAAATACACTAATTAATAAAATTAATGGTGAAAAGCCAGATGCAATATTTTTAGTTGGTGATATTTATGATGATAAAAGGGATAATAGCAATACAAGAACTTTTCTTAACTATATAGGTAATAAATATTCCTGTTACTATGTATCAGGTAATCACGAATATTGGTCATATAATATTGCTGGCATTAAGTCTGAAATTAGAAATTATGGTATAGATATTCTCCAAGGGCAAGGTAAAGAAATAAGTATAAATAATCAAGCATACAGCTTTTTGGTGTAGATGACCCAAATTGTCAAAGAAGTGAATACGGTGAAAATAAAGATTGGTATAAAGAACTTTACAGTTGTAATAATGCTGTAAATAAAAATAAGTTTAGTATTCTTTTATCCCATAGACCAGAGAGAGCTAATGATTACAAAAGCTGTAAATTTGACCTAGTGTTGTGTGGTCACGCTCACGGTGGTCAAGTTAGATTACCTTTTATTTTAAATGGTTTATATGCACCCAATCAAGGTTTTTTTCCTAAATATGCTGGTGGTAAGTATGAATTTGACAACAATATTATGATTGTAAGTAGAGGACTTATGATTAATAGTATTCCCAGAGTGTTTAATAGACCGGAAGTTGTTTTAATTAATATTGAAAATAAGTAAAAAATAAGGGGAGATTTCCCCTTATTTTAATATATAGTTTATTTTTTAGCCTTAGCAGCTTTCTTATCAGCTTTAGCCTTTTCCTTTTTAGCTTTTTCAATTTCCCTAAGCTGTTCAGGACTCTTCATACCTATCATATTAACAATATAAAGACCGGCTATTTCAATCTTAACAGACTTGTTGACAGGAAG
>UQRG01000132.1 GCA_900543365.1 uncultured Eubacterium sp.
TATTTTATCAGGGTTGTTAGTCATTAGTCTAATACTTTTAACCCCTAAATCTTTTAATATTTCAGCTGCTTTATCGTATTTTCTTAAATCATCAGGGAAACCTAAAGCAATATTTGCTTCAACAGTATCCATACCTTGTATTTGAAGTTCATAAGCTTTTAATTTGTTTACAAGACCAATACCTCTACCTTCTTGACGCATATATAAAAGTATACCACAACCATTTTGAGATATTATTTTCATAGCTTGGTCGTACTGCTGACCACAATCACATTTAGTTGAACCTAAAGCATCACCAGTAAGACATTCTGAATGAACTCTGCAAAGTACAGGCTCATTATTTGTTATATTACCCATAAATAAAGCTAAATGACTTTTACCATTTTCATCAGTATAAGCATTTATATTAAATTCGCCATATTTTGTTGTAAGTTTAGTTGAAACTTCCTTATTTAATGTAGTAATTTTGTGTGTTTTTATATATTCAATTAAATCAGCTATTGAAATAAGTGCAAGATTATGCTTTTCTTTAAATTCAATTAAATCTGGAAGTCTAGCCATTGTACCATCGTCTTTCATTATTTCACAGCATATACCTGCTGGCTTAAGTCCTGCCAACTTCATTAAATCAACTGTAGCTTCTGTATGACCATTTCTTTCAAGAACTCCGTTCTTTTTAGCAAGTAGAGGAAACATATGACCAGGTCGTCTAAAGTCCTCTGGCTTAGCATTAGGGGCAGTAAACTTCCTTATTGTATAAGCTCTTTCCTCTGCTGAAATACCAGTTGTTGTATCAATATGGTCTATTGATACAGTAAAAGCTGTTGCGTTATTATCTGTGTTATTTGTCACCATTTGAGGCAAATTAAGTTTATTCATAAAACTTTCATCTGCTGGTAAACAAATAAGTCCTTTTGCATATGTAGCAATAAAATTCATAGTTTCGGTTGTTGTATATTCAGCAGCCATAATAAGGTCACCTTCGTTTTCTCTGTTTTCATCATCGACAACCATTATTATTTTACCATTTTTAATATCTTCAATAGCCTTTTCTATTGTGTCAAACTTAAACATTTAATTACCTCCTAAAATCCATTTTCTTTTAAAAAGTCAATGGTAATGTTACTTCCTTTTTCCTTTAATATAAAATGTTCAATATATTTACCTAATATATCATTTTCAATATTTATAATTGCACCTATTCCTTTTGAAAGTAGCGTAGTTTCTGACTGGGTATGAGGAATAAGAGAAATCTTAAATGAGGTGTTGTCTACATAAGCAACTGTAAGGCTTACACCATCAAGAGTAACAGAACCTTTCATAATAATGTAATTAAGCAAATCTTTGTTAGTTGTTATAGTAAGCCATTTTGCTATGCCATCATCAGTAATATTGGTGAGTGTACCAATGCCGTCAATATGACCACTAACTATATGACCACCAAATCTGCCATTGGCTAGTATTGCTCTTTCTATATTTACAGTGTCACCTGCTTTAAGATTGCCTAAATTGGTTCTACTATATGTTTCATTCATTACATCAAGAGTAATGCTTTCAATAGTGTAAGATGTTACTGTTAGACAAACACCATTTACTGCTATGCTGTCACCAATATGTATGTCTTCTAATATTTTTGATACTTTTATTATTAATGGTGCTTTAGGCTTTAATACTGTTCCGATTTCTTCAACTATGCCCGTAAACATTTAATCACCTCAAATCTCCAATTATTAAAATATCAGTACCTATGTTTTTTAATTTAATATTCTTAATATTAATAGCATCGTTCATAATTGGTATTCCGAAGCCTTCAACAGGTGTTTTAGCTTTATGACCACCAATTATTTTAGGTGCAATAAAGAACATTACTTTGTCAACTAATTTGTTTTGTAACATCGAAAAGTTAATACTTCCGCCACCTTCAAGAAGTATGCTGTCGATTTCCATTTCACCAAGTTTAAACATAAGCTCGTTTAAGTCAACTTTATTATCAACAGGCTTAGTTTCAATTATTATTATTCCCTTTCTTATAAGCTGTTCTTTTTTATTTTTATCGCAGTTTGTTGTTGTTGCAACAATGCACTTATTGTTGTTTTCTAACTTAAGAACATTTGAATTTAAAGGTATTTTTAGATTAGAATCAACTATTATTTTTATAGGATTAACACAATTTTCAATTCGACAATTAAGTTGTGGATTATCTGTTAAAATTGTGTTAATTCCAACCATTATTCCTTTTAGTTTGTGACGAAGCTGATGAACCAATTGTCTTGATTTTTCGTTTGTTACCCATTTAGAGTCACCAGTATAGGCTGAAATTTTGCCATCAAGAGTCATTGCAGATTTCATAACAACATAAGGTAATTTAGTTTTAATATATTTAAAGAATATTGGATTAATGGCATTACATTCATTTTCCATTACACAAGTTTCAACTTCAACTCCACCATTTTTAAGTATTTCAATTCCTCTGCCTGCTACTTTGGGATTAGGGTCAAAAGAACCTATATATACTTTTTTTATTTTACTTTCAACTATTGTTTTAGCACAAGGTGGCGTGTGACCATAGTGACTACAAGGCTCAAGTGTAACATACATATCGGCTCCAGTTACATCTTCTGTAGAATTTAACAATGCGTTTACTTCTGCGTGGTTTGAACCATATTTTTGATGATAGCCTTCACCAATTATTTTACCGTTTTTAACAATAACAGCACCAACCATAGGGTTAGGGGAAACATATCCTGCACCTTTATATGCTAATTCAATGGCTCTGTGCATATAATTCAAAGAAATCACCTTCTTACAAAAAATAAAGTCCCTGTTAAAAAACAGGGACTAAAAAATTATATAAAAAAACTGAGTTTAAAAAATAAACTCAGGGCTTTAATATAACATAAGTATCTTCTCACATCCAGACTTTACTGTCGGCTTCGGACTTACACCGAATCATGCCATTAAGGCTCGTGGGCTTTACCACCGGTATTGAATTTCACAAATCCCTGAAGATTAACTATTAACTTAACTACAGTATAGCACTTAATTTTAATTTGTCAATATTAAATTTTTAATTATTTTATAGCTTTTGAAAGTCAATCCTAAATTAAAATTAATAAATTTTTCTAAAAAGCTCTCTATTTCAGCCAAAAAGTCAGTAGATATAATAACATTAAATGAGCTATTTAAGTCAGTAGATAAAATATAAGTTAAAGCAAATATAGCAGTTTCGCTAAGAGAATATTCAGTAAAAGTTTCATTATTAGGACTATAACCTAATATATCTAAAAGCCTTAATTGAAATATACAGCCAATTAATCTAGGATTGCAGTTAGGTTTTGTCAGTTTTTGCAAAGCCTTTAAAAGCAAAAGTAGGGCATTATTTTCTGATACATTTTCTATTAATGCTTTATCAATAAATTCAGTAAAAAATGAAGCATAAACTGTAGAGTCTAAATTAGTTCTAATATTATAAAAAGTTTCAATAACATCTGCGGAAATTAGTTTTGGCGTTTTAGTTGTTGTATTTACAATAAAGTCTGCATATGTAAAAACTGCCGAAGATGCAAGAAATTTGCTTTTTGTATTTCTTGCACCTTTAGCAAATATAGATATTTTACCTATATCTTTAGCAAATACAACAAGATATTTATCTGCATCACCAGAAAAATTTTCACGAATTATTATTCCTCGTATCTTGTCCGAAATCATTTGTATCTGCTCCTTGGTTGTTACTGTTTTTGTAGGCTAAATAAAAATTAATGTTACCACTTTTTTCAAACATATACCAAAAGAAATCATTCATAACAATTCCTCCTTGTGGTATTAGTTTTTGTATTTTGTATAAATGTATGCTGTAAAATAATTCATTAAATATATTATTTTACTATATACCTTAACCCATATATTCTGTTGCCATAAAATGACATAGGTACTAGTTTTTTACTTTGATTAAGAGGGTCTATACACCAATACTTGTTATTATTACTTTTAGCAATTAGTACATAGTGAATAGCACCGACACCAAGTATTCTAACCCTAATTATAGGGTAAATATCATTGGAAAGTAGGGTGTCAATATAATTTGATGTTATATCTTCAGGTGATTTAAGTTTAACATTTATATTAAGTGCTTTTTGCAAAGGCTCCCATTGAATATTACCATCACTATCATATACATTGTTATTTGTAAGGGTCATACATATATCTTCCGGTGTTATATTGTTTATGTTATTTTGAATACATAAAGCACTAGCAATTACTGTTGTAAGACAGCCTGAATCTTTCATTTTAAATTTAGAATTACCTAGTGGCATATCTTTCCATTGAGGGTCATTTTGTAAATAGTATACAATATTGTTACTGTCAGAATTGACTGAAGGTTTTATAAAAATACCTCC
>UQRG01000133.1 GCA_900543365.1 uncultured Eubacterium sp.
CCTTAAGAAATATATTTCATTCTCATCATAAAAGTCCCAATATAATTTATAATCTGAATAAGTATCGGCAAATTTATAGCCATTTTGATAATTTTTCAAATAATAATTAGGTGTACCTGTCTGTAATAATGTAACTCTCTTAGGCTTTTGCGGAACTAAATCAGTACCCAAATATATATTATCTGCATCAGATGCTGTTGGTGGAGATGCTACAAAAGGTATATAATAAAGTCTACTGTCATAATATACACATAGGAAATCCGCAAATGTTCTATAATAACTTGTAGCAGAATTTCTAGTTAAAACATTTCCTCTTGATGTTCCTATAATAGCATATGAAAAACTTGGGTTTTCATCTAAATCTCCATTTGTTTCATAAAAATTCACTACATTCTTAATATCGTCAGTTGTAATATCCCTTGTATTAGACCATATAGCTTTATAACCTTTATCTAGTCTCAAGAGAGATTTATTATCAGGGATTGTTAGAAAAGATGTATTTAAAACATTTTCTAAATTTTCACCTAATATATGACCAAGATGTGAATCTAAGTCATCAGAGGCAGCATAGATATTAACACAGCTTAGACTTGTGATTGTCATTACAGTAGCTAATGTAAGTGATAATATTTTTCTTAATTTCATATCTATACCTCCTCCTTTATTCGGTCTGTTCATAAATGTTGTCTAGAGGAGCAGAAGTTTCAGAATCTGTACCAACTTCAACACCACTACCAGATTCTACATAATCATCAGTAGTATTATTAATTACAATACTTTCACTATAATTAATTTCCTCATCAGATAAAATATCTGGAGATTTAGCTATTTGAAATACTTTTGTATAAACTTTAGTTTCAACTGATGTACTTGATTCTTTTACTTCAAAAACAACATTAGCAAGTATATTATCTAATTTTTTAATATCACAAATTTCCTTATCAGCCCATCCAATAACCATTCTTCCTGGCTCTATTAAATCTGCTGATAGATAACCACTTGATAAATTAGATTCTGCATACTGGTTATCACCTAATATATCTTTTCCAACTAAAACTGGGGTTAAATCATCAGAATTATATGTAACCTCTGCAATATAACCTGTAATAGTATCTACATTTTCTGCCTTAATTGGCACAACAATCTGTTCAGCTGCCATTGCACTAACGCTTAAACAACTAACACCAAGCATTGTCGCAACTAATGCCATCGCTTTTCTTAGTTTCATAAGCTTCCTCCTTATTTTATATTTTTATATTAAAAAAAAGAACCCTATTGGTTCTTAGAATAATTTATATAAATAACCTCACGACAACTTGTCGTAAGGTTATTTAAGGAGGTACACCTGAAAATATTATACACATTTTTATCACCTCTCAATTCTATTATCGCTTGAAACAGATAATAGACACGCAATCACATATCCAAACAAAGAGCCAATAAAAAAACCTAAAGTAAATAAACCCATTACTTCATCACCTTTCATTATTATATAGAAATAGAGCTGACAGGAATCGAACCTGCCTTTGTATTTACTAATTAAAACAGGTAAAACATAAATTTTTATAATAAAATTTTTAATAAATACAAATTAACCTTTACAGCTCCATATTGATGGAATGTTGTAAAATATACGCTATTCCATCACCTTTTAAAATATTAAATGCGACATAAAAGAAAAAAATAAAAATTATGTATATGATAGGGAAACTATTTATGTCGTATTTAAAAAAAGAAGGAATTATAAAAGAAAGAATGACAAACACTCTTTCACTAATAGATGTTTTTTTGCAAAAAAGCAACCGTTTTGCATTACAAAACGGTTGCTTTTTATTAAGAATTTATTAAACTATATAATTTTAATAAATTTTTAATAATATCACTTTAGCATTTCAATATTATTAAGTTCCTCAATGTAATTATCAAGTTCTTCAATTTCTTTATCTAATCTATTTTTGTATTCATTAATATCGAATCTATTCTTAGAATTATAATCCGATAATTGTCTATATCTCCTATGGGTTTCTAGTTTGAATTTTCTTGATTTAAAAGGAGGTAAACCTCTTATAAATAAAATACATTCATCATTTTTCAGTAAACCAACTTCCCCTGGCGTTACTAATTCTCTACCAATAATCTGGTCACTAACAGTAAAATCTCCATTAATTCCTTTTCTTGTGCTTGTACCTCTGTGGTCAATTGTTGCTTTTCCAACTCGTTCAGATATATATTTCATCGTGTTATAATCACCAGTACCTAGAAACAAGGTTGTATCACAGTTACTTATTATATTTCTTGCCTGTTCACGACCATATACTACATCGAGCTGAGAGTTATTCTGTAAAATTATTGTTGTTGATATTTCTCGACTTCGTATTGTTGCAATAAGCTTATCGAAGTTTGGAATTTGTCCGATGTTTGCAAATTCGTCAAGTATACACCTAACATGTACAGGTAGTCTGCTACCCAAATTAGAATAAGTAGTGTCCGCTCTATGACAAAGAATACTAAATAATTGCGTGTACATAAAAGCTGCAATAAAATTAAATGTAGGGGATGTATCGTCTGTAATTATATAAAGAACAGTTTTTCTGTCACCAATTGACCTCAAATCTAAATCATCTTTACATAATAAATCTTGAACAGCACTTAACTTAAATGGTGCAAGTCTAACATTAATAGATGCAATAATACTCTGTTGGGTTTCTAATGCAGCTTCTTTATATGACTTATACTGTAATACTGCCAAATGGTCTGGTTTTCTTTCCTCAAGTTCTTCCATTATCACATCTATATCTGACTTAAATTCATCTCCACCAGCTCTCATTTTGTTGGCAAATGCTATAAATGATTCAAATGTCTGTTCTTCCTTAGGCAACTCATAATATATATACGCAATAAAAGATTGATATAATGCCAGTTCCGAATTAACAAAAAAGTCTTTTTTTTCGTCTTTGTCTTTTAAATTAGTTACAATTAAATTTGCCAAAGTTAAAATATCTTCTTCTTTTTCTATATACTCAAACGGATTGTAATGCATACTTAAACTAAAGTCTATAAGATTAACAGTTTTAATGACATACCCAGCATCTTCAAACATCTTACCAGTTTCAGATATTAAGCTACCTTTAGGGTCTGTTATTATATAACTGCTATGTAACTGCATTAGATTAGGCTTCACAACAAATCTTGTCTTACCAGTTCCTGTACCACCAATAACGCAAGTATTATTATTTTTCATTGTTTTTCTTGTATTTAAACTCATTCTTTCAGTCATAGTAAAAAGCATATTATTATCATATTTTTTATCAATAAGCTTAGCAATATCTGTAGAATTTCCCCATCGAGCTGAACCGTGTTCTTTACCAGCCATATAATTTTTATGGGAGAAAATCATATATATAACTAATAATGAGTATGCCAATAAACCATAAACACCCCATAATAAGTCCTCAATAGCCAAAGAAATATAAATATCATTAAATATCTTACCTATTTCTATACTAACAACTTCTAACTTGTCTAACATAGTAGAAGCCGTTGATGTATGGTAAATAAGTCCCGCTCTATTACTCACATAAAACAATACTATCGCAATTACAATCAAGAATATAATATTTTCTTTTTTCATATAAGCACCACCCTCTATTACTTAGAAGAAACTTGCTTATGTTTAACAACTTGCTTCTGAATACCTGAATTAAGAATTTTTGCTTTTTTCTCAGCATTATTAATTAATGTTTTTATACTAGTTTTCTTAGTAGTTTGTGTTGTTGACATCTTTTTATATAAATTTTCAACTAACTGCTTATTTGCAGAAATAGAAACAATTGAAAATCTATTTCCATTCTTTTCGATGGCAAAGTCCTGTCTATACTTTTGTAAATATTTTGCTATGTATTTTAACTCATCTTTGGTAAGTCCGTCCATTTGATATATTCCAGCCTTTGGATTTCTACGAATTAAAGAAGTCTTACTATATTTATGACTTTCTACAGCTCTTATAGCACTTTTAGTTCCTTTCTTGATTGTTTCTGATATTTTACTGTATATCATTGCACCAGCTTTTTTCCCTATATATTTTAACAAGTCAGAAATAAGTTTATTACCATTATCTTGCAGCATATTAACCTCTCCTTTTCTTTTCTGCATCAGCAAAAATTTCAGCTAACGATTTCTTCTTAGGCTCTTGTTTTGGACTTTTCTTTTCCTCGTAATTATCAGGATAGATAACTTCATCAAACTCCAGGTTATCTATTAATCTGCTTTTTTCAGATTCTATGTCTGCCTTTCGTAAGTTTAGTTTTTTCTCTAAATCTATAAATACTTCATCTTTTGTAAGTTCGCCACATAGACCACTAATAGCCCTTTTTATATCGTCAAAATTATTAAAATA
>UQRG01000134.1 GCA_900543365.1 uncultured Eubacterium sp.
TTTCTATGAGAAATTATTATACAAGTCTTATTTTTAAAACCTCTAATATTTTTTATTAATTCCGTTTCATTATACTCATCAAGAGCCGATGTTGCTTCATCTAAAAGAAGAATTGGTGCATCACACAAAAATGCTCTAGCTATAGCTATTCTCTGTATTTGACCTTCACTAAGCCCAATTCCTCTTTCTCCTATTACAGTATCAAGTCCATCTGGCAAAGTGTTTATAAAATCCCAAATCATAGCTAATTTAGCTGAATTTATAATTTCATCATCTGTTGCATTTGGCTTACAAAATCCTATATTTTCTCTAATAGTACCAGACAAAATCATATTTCCTTGAGGCACATAAGCATAAAGCTTTCTAAGAGAAGCATCAATTGGTATTTTTCCATTGGAGTTACTAATATAAAGTTTACCATTTTGTGGCTGAACAAGAGCAAGTATAAGTTTCATCATTGTTGACTTACCTATTCCAGAAGGACCAGTAATAGCTACGATTTCACCCTTATTTATAATTATACTTGCATTACTAAGTATAACATCATCCTTATATGCAAATGTAATATTTTCAAAATTAATTGAATTCATACTGCTATACAATTCATTTGTAGATAAGCTTTGGATGGATTTAGGCTCATCTTCAATGTTTTCAAGTTCAATTAATCTTTCTGATGATGCTATCATAGAATAAAAAGCAGGTACAAGACCACTCATATTACGCATTGGTGATTTAATCTGTTCAATAATTTGTAAAAATGCCGTAAGAGTACCAAATGTAATAGAACCAGCACTTATTTTTAAAGCCCCCCATATAAGAGCAACATAATAACCACCTGTAAACAAAATATAAACACCTGTATCAGCAATATTGCTTATAGTCTGCTTTTTATACATTAACTTTAAAGCATCAAGCTGTTTTGCCTTAAGCCTTGATGCTACTAAGTCATTATTAGCAAATGACTTAATTACAACAATATTTTCTATAGCTTCCTGTATAAAAGAACGAACTACACCATTAGCATTTTGCAAAGACTTATGAAGATATTTAAAATGTTTGCTATATACCTTACTAGCAAAGCCAATAAACAAACCAAAAATAACAACAATAATGGTAAGTTTTGGTTCAATAGAAAAAAGTACTGCAAGACCTGCAATTAATCGAGTAGCAAGAGCAATACCACTTGGAACAATTGAAACAATTCCATTAATTATAATATCTACATCAGATGTAAATCTATTTAAAAGTTCTCCTGAATGATATTCATTAATTTTTGTCCACTTTTTATTAAGCAAACAATTAAATAAGCCCTGTTTTATCTTAATATCTATTTTGCCAACCGCTCTAATTAAAATGTTACAGTATAAAATATTAAGTACAGCCTGCAAAATAATAATAAACACAATTTTACTTGCAGTAAATATTAAGCTGCCACTAATATCACCTGTTGCAATATCAATAATCTCTTGTGATACAAGTGCGAGCCAAATAAAACCTAAAGAAATTAGTCCTGTAATAAAGGAAAGAAAAACAACCCACCACAGCTGTCTGCCTGTATATCTATATATCCATTTTAAAGCATTAACTGACCGGTTTTTCATAAAAAGTTCTCCTCTGCAAAAAACGATGGCAATGCCACCGTTTTTTACTATGTATTAATAAATTTAAAAAATAATAATTACTTTCCAGCCTTTTCCTTGTAAAGGATTTCAATATAGGCAAGAACAAGAGGACCAACACCCTTAGCATCATTAGATACAATAGGTTCAGACATATAATAACCAAATGTACCATCTCTACGCTTATTATCTTCAGGTCCTAAACCGGCAACTAAACAGATACCATCAAGCTGAAGTTCACCATCTTTTTCAGAAAGGTACTTTTCACAAACACCATTAAATGCCTTTTCACCATACTGGAAATAGCTTTCATCAAGAATACCCATTCTTACACTCTTCATAATAGCATAAGCAAAAATTGAGCTACCACTTGTTTCAAGATAGTTACCAGGAATACCACCTAAATTAACTACTTGATACCACATACCATTTTCAGTCTGATACTTAAGCATAGAATCAATTAATTCCTTGTAAATAGCAGAAAGTTTAGCCTTTTCTTCCTGCATAGACTCAGGCATAACAGAAACAGTATCAATAAGTGACATTGCATACCAACCTAATGCTCTAATCCAGAAGTTTCTTGAACAACCAGTAACCTTATCACACCAGAAAGCTTTTCTTGAACAGTCATAAGCGTGATAGTAAAGACCAGTTTTAGGATCTCTAAGCTTATCATATACATTTAAGAACTGCTCATAGCTGTCCTGGCAGTTTTCACAATTGTTATATTCTACCTCATACTGCATATAGAATGGTTGTCCCATATACATACCATCAAGCCAAACCTGATTAGGATAAATTTTCTTATGCCAGAAGTTGCCTTCAGTTGTTCTAGGCTGATGCTTAACCTGTGAATAGATTGTATCAATAGCCTTTCTATACTTTTCCTTACCTGTAAGCTTGTAAAGCTCAAATAAAGTCTTACCAGCATTTACATTATCAATATTGTATTCCTCAGGGTCATAAGACATAATACTACCGTCTTCCTGAACAAAATAATCAATAAATTCATCAGCAAACTTTAAAAATTTATCATCACCTTTAATAGCATAAAGGTCAAGAATAGCCTTAATCATACAGCCATCAATATAATTCCAACTTGAAGGCTCTCCACTCTTTATTTTTTCAATATTCCAAATTGGTGCCTGTGGTGTACTTTTTTCTAATAATTGGTCAATATACTTATCTAAAATGTCCATTATTTTACCTCCTAGATTTAATTTACAATTTGATTTTAGCATAAATGTATATAAAATGCAACTAAATATTTCAAAAAATTAGTAAAATCTTTTAAAAACTAATTTTATAAAGATTTTATAATGTTACTCTTTTCTAACTTAGGTTTATTTGGTATACTAAATTACATAAAATATGAAAAGAGGATTATTATGACAAACTTATTAGTAAAACTGTTTGTAAAAAATTACAAGGATATATTTAATCCTAATGTTAGAAAATCTTATGGAACATTAAGTGGTAGTGTAGGTATATTTTGCAATTTAATACTATTTTTTTGCAAGTTAATGGCTGGCATTTTTTCTGGTGCAATTTCTGTAATAGCTGATGCCTTTAACAATTTGTCAGATGCAGCATCATCAATTATAACTATAATAGGATTTAAACTAGCAGATAAACCAGCAGATAATGACCATCCTTATGGTCACGGACGCTATGAGTATTTGTCCGGACTTCTAATTGCACTACTCATTATTTTAACTGCTTTTGAACTTTTTAAAACCTCTATTGATAAAATATTAAATCCTGAAGATGTTGTATTTTCTTTATTTCCATTTATAATACTTATTTTTTCAATTGTTATTAAAATGTGGATGGCATTGTTTAATAGAAAGTTAGGAAACAAGTTAAACGCATCAGCTATGATTGCTACTGCCGCTGATAGTTTAAGTGACTGTATAGCAACTAGTGCTGTTTTAATTAGTCTTATTATTGGAGTAGTATTTGACATCAATATTGATGGTTTTGCTGGTATTTTAGTAGCTTTATTTGTATTTAAAGCTGGTATAGATGCTGCCAATGATACTCTTAAACCACTTTTAGGTCAAGCTCCCAATCCAGCATTTGTTAAAGCATTAGAAAATGATATTTTGGAAAGTGGTAAAATAAAAGGTGTTCACGATATGCACATTCACGATTATGGTCCTGGTAGAGTAATTGTTTCATTACACGCTGAAATTCCTGCCAGTATGAATGTTATGGAGGCCCACGATATTATTGATAGTACAGAAGAGAAAATCAAGAAAAAACACAAGTGTGATATTAGTATTCATATGGACCCTATTGAAACCGAAAATAAAACTATTAACAATCTAAGAGAAACAGTATCTAAAATAATTAAAAATATTAATCCTGCTCTTGATTTTCACGATTTTAGAATAACTAATGGACCAGAAAGAACTAACCTTATATTTGATTTAGAAGTTCCTTTCGGTTTTGAAATGAAAGATAATGATATTATTAGACAAATAAATCAAGAAATCAAAAAAATCAATACTAAGTATTATGTCGTTGTAAAAGTTGATAAAGTTGTAGTTAATGAGGTCTAAATAACAACATTTCTATTATTTAAATTGTTTTTCAGATATTTTTGTAACCTATTATATTTAAAATATTTTACTAAAAACCGAGCCTATGGTATTAATCATAGCCTCGGTTATATTATTTTAAACTATTAGTCTTTTTAATTTCTTTTGGTTGATATAATTTACTAAAATCATACC
>UQRG01000135.1 GCA_900543365.1 uncultured Eubacterium sp.
ACAAGAGTAGCCTTAATACCGACTACTGGATAACCTGCAAGAGGACCAGCTTTAACACACTCCTGTAAGCCCTTTTCAACAGCAGGGAAATACTGCTTAGGTACAGCACCACCAAAAATCTGTTCCTCAAAAATATAAGGAGTAGTCATATCGCCACTAGGCTCGAATATAATTTCAACATCACCATACTGACCACCACCGCCAGACTGCTTTTTATGCTTATATTCCTTACTCTTTATCATTTCTCTATGAGGAATAATAGGCTCTGCAAGCTCAACATCTATCTTATATCTATTCTTAAGTTTATTTACAAATACATCAATATGAGATTCGCCAATACCAGTAATAATAGACTGCTTAGTTTCCTTATCTACTTTAAAATCAAGAGTCTTGTCTTCTTCAAGCATCTTAGTTACAGCACCAGCCAACTTATCTTCATCGCCCTTAGTCTTAGGCTTAATGCCCTTAGAAAGATAAGGTGTTGGAAATTCAATACCTGTCATCTGCACAGGTCTGTCTAGAGATGCCAATGTATCATTAGTACTAGTGTTTTGAAGTTTAGCAACAGCACCAATATCACCAGCATTAAGTCTGTCAATTTCAATCTGTTCTTTACCTCTTATAATATAAACCTTACCAATTTTTTCAGCAATATTTTTATTTACATTTTTAAGCATTGTGTCCTTTTTAATTACACCGCTACAAACTTTAAATACACTTAATCTACCAACATAAGGGTCAGAAATTGTCTTAAACACAAAAGCAGATGCTAGTTCGCTTTCATCACAATTAATTTCAACAATATCATCAGTTTTAGGATTAATAGCCTCCATAGTAGGTCTAACCTTGTTTGTTGGAGGTAAGAACTTGTTAATAGAGTTCATTAATACTCTAATACCAAGTGTTGTAATAGCTGAACTTGAAATAACAGGAGTAACGCTACCGTCAACAATACCAATATTAATTCCCTTATGAATTTCGTCCTCTGTAAAACTTTCTTCTGCGAAAAACTTTTCCATTAATTCGTCATCAGTTTCAGCAACAGCCTCTTCAATCATATTTCTGATTGTTTCAACTTCGTCTTCCATACCTGTTGGCATATCACAAGGCTCAACAAGACCATTTTCAAACTTTCTTGCTTTTCTTCTAATAGCATTAACAAAGCCTATGTACTTTCCATCTTCATAAAATGGGACTTGTATAGGTGCTATACTCTTACCAAAAGTCTGCTTTAAAGCCTCACAAACTTCAGCCCAATTGGCATTTTCATCGTCCATACCATTAACAATTATCATTTTAGGTAAATTAGCCTCTGTTGCCATTTCCCAAGCCTTTTCAGTTCCAACCTGAACACCAGCCTTACCATCAACAACAATAAGTGCAAGGTCAGCTATTGATAAAGCCTCCTTAACTTCACCTACAAAGTCAAAATAACCAGGAGTGTCAATAAAATTAATCTTTTCATCAAGCCACTCAACGGGAATTATTGATGAACTAATGGAAACTTTTCTCTTAATTTCCTCTGGATCATAATCACTAACTGTATTACCTTCTTCAATTCTACCAAATCTTTTAGAGCCACCGCTAACATGTAAACAAGCCTCAACAATAGTTGTTTTACCACATCCGCTGTGGCCAAGGACAGCCACATTTCTAATTTGATTTGCTGAATAATTCCTCATAAAACATCACCCCATAATTAAAATTTATACATAATAGACTATATTGTATAGATTAATCGCCAAAAATTAAATCTTTTTTACAATATCTTAGCGTCTTATAAATATATATATTCAACAAAATGTATAAATTTCCTTTTATATTTCTATATTTTTTATAGATTTAGTAAAATTGCACATATTACATCTATGTAATATGTGCAATAATTAAAGCATATCCGAAAATATCATATTAGAAATATCAAATCCTTCTGTAGTTAAACTTATTCTATCTTTATCCACAATTATAAAATCTCTATAACTTTCAATTACACTTTTATATTTTTCAAGTAAATTAACATTAAACTCTCTTTTGAACTGAGAAATTGATACACCTTTTTTCATTCTTAAACCCAAAAACATATATTCAGCCATTTGGTTATCAATATTAATAACTTCCTTATCTTCTATTGTAACACCATTAATATAGTCCTCTATATTTTCAGTATTTTTATATCTTATATCGTCTATAAGACTTGCAGCACCTAAGCCAAATCCCTTATAATTTCTCCTCTGCCAATATACGCAGTTATGCACAGACTCTTTGCCCTTTTGTGCAAAATTAGAAATTTCATATTGATAATAACCTTTACTTTCAAGAAAATTAATAGCTGTATGATACATTTTTCTGTCTGTTTCTTCATCAGGTAAATTTAAATCCATTGTATAAAAAGGCGTTCCCTCCTCAACAATCAAGCTGTATGCAGAAATATGTTGAGGCTTAAGTGCTGTTACATTTTCAAGGGTTTCAAGCCACATATCCATTGTTTGATTGGGTAAAGAAAACATAAGGTCAATATTTATATTGTCAAAATATTTTTTAACTATATTGTAACTGTATAAAAATTCATCTTTTGTATGTATTCTACCTAATTTTTTTAGTAAACAATCTTGCCAAGCTTGCAACCCCATACTTATTCTATTTATTCCACATTCCTTGTATACTATTAACTTGTCCTCTGTAATTGTTCCTGGATTTACCTCAATAGTTGTTTCCGCATTTTTTATAATACTATAGTTTGATATAGTTTTCATAATTTCAGCTATAATACTACTGTCAATTATAGATGGAGTACCACCACCAATAAATATACTTTTAATAGGTTCTTTAAAATCAAATGTATTAATTTCATTAATTAATGCTTTTTTGTATTCCTCCATATATTCTGTATTTGGAAAACTTAAAAAATCGCAATATTTACATTTGCTTTTACAAAACGGTATGTGTATGTACAATGAAAGCATAAGTTTCTCCTTTCAAATTAATATTTAACTCACCAAAATGCAATAGCATTTTGATGAGTATTTGTATCATAAAAAATAACTACATATAATAATAAATTAACAAAAAGAAGAAGTACTTTGTAGGAATAACCATTTGTAACTTTAAAAAATACACAAAATCTTCTAGTAATAATCCATATACATCATAGGTAACTTTATCTATTACTTATTTACCTAAGTTAAATATTAGTTTAAACTAATCTTCTTCCCATAAGCACTCCCATAACAGATGCCATCATAAGCCCCCTAGTCCAACCACTTGAATCACCAAGGCAATAAAGATTTTTAATATTAGTATTAAAATCCTTATCCATCTTTACTCTATTACTATAAAACTTAAGCTCAGGTGAATAAAGCAAAGTTTCATCTGATGCAAAACCTGGTACAACCTTATCAACAGCCTGTATAAAATTAATAATATTAATCATAGCTCTGTAAGGCATTGCAGCTGTAATATCACCAGCAACAACATCTGGCAAAGTTGGTTTTACATTTGACCTTGAAAGTTCTCTTTGCCAAGTTCTTTTACCATCTAATATATCACCAAAACGCTGAACAAGAATATGACCCGCTCCCAACATATTAGTAAGCTCACCCACCTTTTGAGCATACTCAATAGGCTGATTAAAAGGCTCACTGAAATTATGTGAACATAGTATAGCAACATTTGTATTATCTGTTTTTAAATCCTTATAAGAATGACCATTAACAACAGCTAAATTATTATCATAATTTTCCTGACTAACAAGACCACCTGGATTTTGGCAAAAAGTTCTCACCTTATTTTTAAAAGGCTTAGGATAGCCAATGAGTTTAGACTCGTAAAGAACTTTGTTAACAGTTTCCATTACTTCATTTCTTACCTCAACTCTAACACCAATATCTACAGTTCCCGGTTGATGAGCAATATTATGTTCAGCACATATTTTTTCAAGCCAATCTGCACCTCGTCTACCACTGTCTGCCATTATTTTGTATTCCTCACTACTATTTTTAGCAATTATTCCTTTGCAAATATTACCATCTAAAACAAGATTAACACATTCATAACCAAACATAATATTAACACCATTATTAATAAGGTATTTTTCAATAGATAAATATATTTCTTGTGCTTTTTCTGTACCTAAATGTCTAATTGGACAATCAACAAGCTTTAAACCAGCTTTTATAGCTCTTTTTCTTATATCCTTTACTGCATCACTATTGCCAACACCTTCTATATGTTCATCAGCACCAAAATCAATATATATTTTATCTGTATAATTAATAGTTTCTTGAACAATATTTTCACCAACAAGATTAGGCAAATCTCCACCTACTTCATAGCTAAGTGAAA
>UQRG01000136.1 GCA_900543365.1 uncultured Eubacterium sp.
TAATTCTATGGTTTACAGAAAGGCTATTGCCAGAACTAGTCAAAATCCTGGCAAGACAAGAACTATTAATTTTTATAATGTAGAAGACGCTCTTTATTTTGTTGATTTGCCTGGTTATGGATATGCAAAAGCTCCTAAAACAGAAATAGCAAAGTGGGGAAAAATGATAGAAAACTACCTTCTTAAAAGAGAAGAACTTAGAGCTATTATATTATTAATCGATATTAGACACGAACCTGGTGAAAATGATAAAATGATGTATGATTGGTTAAGGCATTATGGTTATAAAATTATAATTGTTGCTACTAAATCTGACAAGTTGAAAAGAAGCCAGCTACCAAAGCATATATCTATGCTTAGAAAGTCTTTAAACCTTGATAAAGATGATATATTAATTCCTTTTAGCAGTGAAACTAAGGATGGCAGAGATGAGCTTTGGAGTGTAATTGAAAATGTGATTTCATAAAAAATTAATAATTTATTTGCCTAAAATTCATATTTATGTGTTGGTATTTATGCAAAATATACAAAATGGATAATATTAGTTCTAATTTCTTGAAAGTATTGCACCAAAGTGCTATAATAAGATTGTTAATAAAATATCTTATTATTTATGCGAGGGAGGAATAGGAATGAGATTAAAAAAATTGTTTAGTACCGTTGCAGTTTCTGTTGCAACTATACTTGCTTTAGGCTCTATATCTGTATTTGCTGCTTTACCAACAGCTGACCCAACAGTTGCCTTAGAAATAGGGGCAACATATAATGTTACAACAAAGGGTATTTTTGCAAAGAATTCAGCTGGTACAGAAGCTAAATCAACAGATAATCGCTTTGTTGCAACTTGTGCCATCGATAGTAAGGGTTTTAACTTAAAAACTGATGGTAATGGTGTTAAATTCTTAACTCCAACTAGTGAATGTAAGGTTTCATTTACTGAAACTAATAGTAAGGCGTCAAAGATAAGGTGGATTGCTGACGGTGCTGAACAGAGTGCTGATGTACCTGCTGGAGGTGGAACTGTTACTTTACCTGCGAATACAGTTTGTACAATGGTTGGTGCAACTAGTAGTAGTGCTAAAATTCCTACAGTTGAGGTTAAGTCAACTGTTGAACCAACTGCTTACTATTCATTATCTGGTACAGTTAAGGTTAATGGTGTTGTTAAGAGTGGCATAACCGTTAAATTAACAGGTAGTGATTATGTAACTAGTTCAACTGTAATAACAGATGAAACTGGTGCTTATAAGTTTGAAAATATTGGTAATATTGAAACTGTAGATGTTATTATTGAAGATGGAACAGACTATTTTGGTGCAACAATCAATGATATTAGTGTGACATCTGATATTACTGGTCAGGATTTTGATTTAACAGAAAAGGTTAAAGCTAAGCCTATATTAACATCAGCATTTTTAAGTGCTAATGATATAGATTTAGGTTCAGAAACAAGTAAAAATTTTACTAATGAAAATGTTTTTGCTGACTATTTTACAGTAGTTACAGATACTAATCCTTTAACTGTAGACACAGTTAATACTAAATTTGGTAACATTACATTTACTCAGAGAATAAAGACTAATGGTGGTGGCAGCACTAGTAAGAGAGCTATTAAGTTTACTACATCTGATTCTGGTTATGTTCAGGTAGTTGCTATTACAGGCAGTCCTTCAGATGCAACTAGAAAGTGTATAATTTCTGATGGTACTAACGAATTAGCAAGTGTTGCTTGTACAGTTACAAATGTTGGAGGGACAGATACAGCTGTGCCAACAGCTTTAAATTATTATTTAAGTGGTGCTGGTACTTATTATATTTATTCAAGTGCTAACATTGGTATACTTAGTATTAATGTTGTTATAGGTGCTAAACTTACAAAGTCTAGTGATTTATCTAAGCCAGCAGCTTATGTAAATGGTACAGATGCTTACATACTTTCAGCGGTTCCAAAGGCAAGTGTTGAAAATAGAAAGGTGCTTTCTATTGACACAGTAGGTAAAGACAATATAGATATAACTAGTACTGTATTTGAATCAGTAGTTATTGATAATTTTGCATTTGATGCAAGTTCTGTATGCTCAGTTGCAACAACTGGTGATTATATTTATGGTGTTCACCTTGAAAATGCTGACTCAGAGGCAGCAACTAATATTACAACTAAGATTAATAATAGTTACAAATAGGGAGGTATATGAAAATGAAAAAAGATTATAATAAACCAGAATTAAATATTACCTCTTTTGAGGCTAACGATGTAATATCACTTAGTGCTAACAGTATTCAGCTGTCTACATCTATGAAAAAGAAAAGCTACTCTGATATTGACTTTACTAAGGGTGTTAATTTTTAATATAGAAGAATTCTAATAATATTTTAAAGGAGTATAGGCTTAATTGCTTATGCTCTTTTAATTTTCTGTTAGAAAACCAGCAGCTTTACTGGTGGATATATGAGCTTTAGTACTGAAAATTTTAAAACCTGTAATATAATAATATATGGAAAATATAATGAGAAAATGGGTAAAATATTGAGAACAATATGTGAGAAATGTGCACTGCAAGAATAATAGTGGAAAGTATGTCTGGATTATATACATATGTTAGTATAAATACCACCAAAAACGAGCATATCAATATTTATGGGAATATTAAAAGGGAAAAGCAGTCCTATGGTATTTGATAGGTTTGCAAATTTAAAAAATGGATATGGGAATATACATTTTTGGTGTAAGAAGATATTATGTAGAGAGAGTAGGGCGAAATAAAACAGCAATAACAAGATATACAAAATCAATTAAAAGAAGACCAAATTACTGAACAAATTAGTTTTGAAATTATATATTGACCTGTTTTAAGGGTGGGTAGGCAAAATAAAATAGATAAAAAGCTACCAAACTAGGGTAGCGGGTTTATCCCAAACCACCAGCTAAGCCGGTGGTTATGACATTATCTATTTTAATAATACAAATATTGCTAACATTATAAATATAAAGCTATCATTGTTGTTTATGCCTGTTGTTTTTATTTTACAGCTTTCATCAATATCATATATGCCATCTCTGTGTATTGATTTGTCATAATTAACCTCTAACATATACTGCCTCCATACTCAAAAGTTTTTCTATATTAATAAGTCCCCAACCCTGTCTATTTGGTGGCATATTTAGATTTGTTGATGATAGCTTAAGCATATATTTTACATCGTCAGGCTTAAGGTCTGGAGTTTTTTCTAGCAGTAAAGCAACAGCACCACTTATTATAGGTGTTGACATTGATGTTCCACTTAATTGTTTGTATGTGCCAGTAAGACATTTGCAAGATGTTATATTGTTGCCAGGAGCAAGAATATCGGGCTTAATTATACATTCTTTTGTAGGTCCTCTGCCAGAAAATATTTTGTGATATTTTTCATCGTCAGATGAACCTACAGTTATTATTTTTCGACTTATACCAGGTGAGGAAATTGTACAAGGATTAGGACCATTATTGCCTGCGGCAGTTACCACTACAATACCCATATCCCATAACTTTTCAACAGCCTCAACAAGAGGGTCGTTTTTTATTGTACCAGATGTTCCTATAGACAAATTAGCTATTCTTATATTGTATTTATTTTTGTTGTTAGCTATCCATTGTATGCCAGCTAATACATCAGAGGCATTGCCTTGACCACTACTATTTAATACTTTTAATGAAATTATATTTGAATTAGGTGCAATACCTTTGTACATACCATTACTTGAGGCTATTCCTGTTACATGAGTTCCGTGTCCATTGTCATCGTAAATACCTTGCTGATTGTTTATAAAATCTTTAAAATAAAGTATTCTTCCTCTAAAATCTGGTATGTTACAAATACCGGTATCCAAAAAAACTATAGTAACATTTTTACCAGTATATTTACTATTATCACAGTGTACAGTTTTTTTTGCATTATTTATTTGAGTATAAATCTTTGGATTTTCATATTTTATATCATTTTTATTTGATTTGTCTTTTATAACGATGCTGTTTATTATATCTAAGTTATATTTTATATCGGAGGGCAAGTATTTTGCTCCTTTTTTTACAATAATATCCATAGTTTTCACCATAATTTTAAGTATATTGTAATTTATGATTTTATTATTTAATTGTTAATTATCAGCTATTGAAAATTTTAGAAATTTATAGTATAATGTAACTTAAATATGTATGTAAAAGGGTATTTAATATGAAAACTATAGCAGAAATTAAGTCGGAATTTAATAATTGTAGTTTTAATAATCTTGATGATTTTATTAAGTGTCATAGTGATGATAAAAGAGCAGGAGTTATTAAAATTGTAGA
>UQRG01000137.1 GCA_900543365.1 uncultured Eubacterium sp.
TCTCTTGTGTCAGACACATCATTCTCTGTATTTCTATGTAAAGTTTCGCCTTGCGACAGATGACCTAGAAGAATATGACCTATCTCGTGAGCAATAGTGAATCTTATTCTACGAGTTGGTTTGTTGTCATTATAATAGATGACCGGTTTATTATCGACTAGCCTACTATAGCCGTCATCAATTGACAAGCTATGCCTGCGGAGGTAATCACTATCAGAGTATTTAATAATATATATCCCATAGTGATTAGCTATTCTAGCCAAGTTTATAGGTAGTTTATTAATACCACACTCAATAAGTACCTTCCAAGCTAAATCTCTTGCTACTTTATAGTCATTATAATTCATATATTTCTCCTTTATAATCAATTTTAAATTAATTATAAAGAAGAGAAACATATATTACATTAGTGGACTATTTCCAAATTTGGAAAATAATTCAATAACTTATAAATTTGTTGGAGGTATGTAATTTTCAAGGTCTTTTCGGACTGCATCATCATCTGAAACAATTTCAACATTAGAGTTGCCTCTTGCGGCGACCACCGTTATCCGTTCTTCGTTAGAAGATTTTCTGCTTGAATATTTATCTTTTACCATATCTATTGTTTGCATTATATACTCTTGACCTTGTTCATTCAGAGAACGAAAATCGTTTAACAATTTTTCTTCTGTATGGTTTAAATTAATATTGCATTTAACATCTTTTCCGAAAATAAGGTTATCAGTAGTTATATTTAACGCTTTTGCCACTCTAATCATTATATTAACAGATGGTTCTTTTGTTTCTTTTGTAATAATTTTATAAAGTGTTCTATAAGGAACATCTGCTGATTCTGATAATTGTTTTATACTAATTTTTCGCTTATCAATGAGATTCTTTAGTCTATCTATCATTTCATTGTATTCATACATTTTTGTACCTCCTTTATCATTAATATACACCAATAAAAATATTTTGTCAATAATGAAATTACCAAAAAAGGTAAATATTTTCTTAAAAATTACTTGACAATTACCAAATTATGTAATAATATATAAGTGAAACTTACCAAATACGGTAATTAAAATGTTAAAGGAGGTAAAATTTATGTTATCTAATTTAAAAGCAGAATATGTAAGAAAAAATATTGATCCGAATGATGGTCTAATGAAAGCTTTAGGTTGCTCTATGAAAACTGCATATAACAAATTAAATGGTATTACACCTATAACTGTTCCTGAGGCAGTAAAGATTATAAGAAAAGATTTTTCAAAAGACAACTTTTCTATTGATTATTTGTTTGCAGATTCAAAAGACGAAACAGCTTAGGAGGTGGGAAAGTGGAGAAAGAACAAACAACAATCTGCTTACCTATGGAAGCAAGGTCATTTATTAGGTTTGTTAAAACGCTTAATGAAAAACAAAAGATTGGATTAAATATAACATTGGAAGGCTTGAATTTATTAAACGAAAAACAAAAAAGCGGTAGAAAGAACCGCTAATTGTTTTCATCTTGAACTTCTTTAACAGACTTATGTAAGAACTCCATTAAGTCAGCTCTCATATTTTTAGGAAGAGATAAATAATTATCAAGTATCTTCTTTTCAAGAGCTGTCATATTAAATTCGCTTGCCAGTTGGTCTATGGGTTCGGGTTCGCCCGTTTCTCGCCCGAGTAGGTAGTCGATGGACACATTAAAGAAGTCAGCTATTTTACAAAGTAATTCATTCTTTGGTTCACTCACTCCTTGTTCGTATGTCTGCCAAGCTCTAAGAGTTATGCCAAAAGCGTCAGCACAGTTTTTTTGGGTTAGATTTTTTTGTTCTCTAACATTTTTAATGTTATTTTTCAAAAATATGCTCCTCCTTTCAAGTATATTCATTTAATATGAATATAACATAATTAATGTTATATGTCAAGAGCTAAAGTATATAAAAAAACAAATAAATAACATTATTTATGCAAGTTATACAAAAAATAGGAGCAAATATTGTGTAACATTGTAACATAAATAATGTCAATTATATATTGACAACTAACATAAATAATGGTACAATATAATCAACCTAAAGGAAAGGAGGTATGTAAAAAGTGAATGACAAAATAAAAAAGCTTGCTAAGCTGGTGACACAACTTAACAAGCTGGGGCTAAAGGTTCTTGAATTGCTAGGAACTTTAACATTAATAGCCCTGTCAATTAAATCACTCATTGAGATGATTTAACCGGAGAAACCAAACCGAGGGTAACACCTCGGGGAGGTTTAACCGTTAATATAAATATACCACAATTAAAGGAGGTTTGCAAGATGTTTAAGGCAATTTTAAAACTGGCATATGAAAGTTTTAAGTTATTGATAGTTATAGCTATTATTATATTTGGTGTATTAGGAATTATAGGATATTTATTTTAAAAAATAGAAGCCTTAACCATTAAAGATTAAGACTTCACCAAAACAAAAATCAAAAGCGAGGGTGACTTGCCCACCCTTTGCAATTGATAAAAATATTATAACACAGGCAAGTGAAAAGGGCAAGAAAAATTTGAAAGGGGTATGTAATATGAATGAAAAAGAAAGGCAAGAAGTATTTGAATTGATTAGGCTCATTTATAATCTTCCTGAAGAAAAGCAAAAGGAATTATACTATATTACTGAGGGTGCTAAGTTTATTGCTGAAAAGGAAAAATCAGCTTAGGAGGCAAGAAATGGAAAGAGAAAAACAATCGAATGAAATACGCCCAAGATATTGCCGTTATAAAGGTATGATACATTTTTTGAAATATGTAGTATTGATACACAGCTTTATCTTAGGCGGTATTATTTCTATATTAGTAAAGATTTTATCCAATTAATGATGAAAGGTAATAAGTCAATTAATTTTGTAAAAAGGATACCTAATATAGCAGCGACAAGAAGTTGAACCCAAGACCTACGAACAGCTTTCTTATCACGAAGTTCTTGAATTTTTTCTTCACGAGCTAAGCGTTCGTCTTCACGGTCTTGAATTTCTAATTGAAGTTTACTCTGATTAAACTGTTGAATTATTGACTGTTGTTCAGCAGGAGAACAGCGTTCAGCCCCGATTAGGGCTCCTTTATAGCAGAGGTTATATGTTCGTCCTAATTGTTTACAAACATCAATTGTATCACAATCTTCATCGTATTTTAACTCTATATTTTCATCAAAACTTGTTTTTGGTACTTCTTTATTTGTAAATGGAATGTTTTGTATCGGATAAACATTTAAAGTATCTTTTAGAAAAGCTGTCGTTTTATTTAGTTCAGCAATACTATTTTTAAATGAATTTCCCCAATCATCATATATTGACTTATAAGTTTGAACCGTACCAAACATAAGAGGTGTTGTTTTCTTTAATATTTGTTCTTGCTCTTTTGCTAATTTTAGAGATGGAGCTTCATTAACTGCAAGTATTTGTTGTGCTTTAAATACAGGCTCAAATGTTTGTTGTACTTTCAATACTGGTTCAAACATTAAATTAATTACAGATTGTGTTATAAGGGGTATAAATCCTCAAACATTGGCTATAGATTATGCAAAGGAATTTAAGGTTAGTGAAAACGCAGCAACTAATCTTCTTATGACAGAATATAGTCAGTTTGCAGCATTAAGCAATACCGATTGTCTTAATGACTTGGGTGTTGAAGAATATGAGATAATAGAAACTCTTGATGGTAATACTTGTGGCAAATGTCAAAAAATGGACAAAAAGCATTTCAAAATGAACCAATGTGAAATTGGTATTAATGCACCACCTTTTCATAACAGATGCAGAGGTACTAAGTGCCCTTATTTTGATGATGAGTTTACAACAAATATCAAAAGGACTGCAAGGGACCCTGAAACTGGTAAAACAGTCCATATTGATGATATGTCTTATAAAGAGTGGAAGGAGAAATTTGTTAAGGAAAAGGGTCAGCAGGCTTGGGACTATTATGAAAAAAGTGCTAAAAATAAAACGGCTGACGCTGAACAATATAAAAAGTATAAGGCTGTACTCGGTAAAAATGCTCCTAAATCTATTGAAGAATTTCAAAAGTTGAAGTATACTAATAGTGAGGAGTGGGATAAAATTAAGTCCAAGGTTCAAGAGGAATTGCCTAAAATGGATTTTGAAGAAATGAAACCTTTTATGGGTACTCTTAGCAATAAGCAAGCTAGATTATGGTATAAATATCATGATAAAAATATTCCTAATGTAATTGATAAAACAAAACCGTTGTTAGAACAGGCAAAAGAGGCTTGTGAACTTAGAAATAAATATAGAACACAGACAAGAGATTTAATGAAAGACCAAGAAGAAAGAAAAAGGCTTGAT
>UQRG01000138.1 GCA_900543365.1 uncultured Eubacterium sp.
CAATATGTTGTTGAAGAAAATGAGGAAGAACAACTTTAAAAACAAATGTCACTAAATGTCATTTTTATTGTTATAGAATAATATCGTAACAAAAATTACATAAGGAGGAAAAAGAAATGACACAAATTAAAGATTATGAAACAATAACTTTAACAGCAGACACCGTAGTAGCTAGGGCGTGTGTTAACACAAGTGAAAGGGTCTATGCTACAGTAAATATAATGAATATAGGTGACAGCAATGTATTAATTAATACCACAGGAGATTTTACGGCGGGCAAGTATATTACATTACCCTCTGGCACTGCCATAAATGACAAAAAGTTTATCAATACTATGGATTTGTATTTTAAAGCTGACGGTACTGATGGTAAAGTTGTTGTAAATGTTGAGTAAGAGGTGAGTGTATGGGTTTTGTGAGTTTTGGCAAGGGTGTCAGTGGTAACAATAATACCTTTGCAAAGGACTTAATAGAAAGAACATCAACAAATATTACAATACCTGATTATATTACAAAAATAGGTGTAGGTGCTTTCAGAGATTTTAGTATATTAGAAAATATATTTATTCCAAATAGTGTTGAAAGTATAGAAGCTAGGGCTTTTATGTCTTGTGTTGGTTTAACAAACATATCAATACCTAATAAGGTGCAAATAATAAAGTCATATACCTTTTATGGTTGTACAAGTCTAACGAATATATCAATGGGGAATGTAGAAAAAATAGAATCCTATGCTTTTGAGGGCTGTACCGGTTTAACAAATATATCAATACCTAATAGTGTAACTAATATAAGTGGTGTTGCTTTTAATGGTTGCAGTAATATAATAACTATAACAATAGATAAGCCAGCAGGTAGTATAAGTGGTGCTCCTTGGGGTGCTAAGAATGCTACAGTAGTATGGGCTAATGAGGAGGTGGAAACAAATGAAGCAAATTAAAATGGTAAGGTTAATTGCTGACGAAGGTAAAATATTAATTAACGGTAGTGTATATGGTACTGTTGTAGATGTATTTGAAAATGAAGTTGAAAACTGGCAGGAAGTAGAAGAAACAAAGGTTAAAATTAATGAGGAGGTAGAAGAAAATGGAAATTATTAACAAAGTAAATTTAATTGGTGGTGCTATAGTGACTTTATTAGTGGGAGTTTTTGGACAGTATTGGTTTTTGTTTGCCGGGTTAGTGGTTTTTAATGTAGTAGACTGGCTAAGTGGTTGGTACTATGCTTGGTTAAATAAAAAATCCAGTTCAAAGGTTGGGGCTAAAGGTGTAATGAAAAAAGTAGGTTACTGGATTATTATTAGTATAGCATTTTACATATCAATGGCTTTTAGTAAAATGGGTCAGTTAATAGGTGTAAATCTTGATTTTACAATAGGTTTAGGCTGGTTTGTATTGGCAAATTATCTTGTAAATGAATTAAGAAGTATATTGGAAAATGCCGTTAAATTAGGTTGGAATGCACCTAATTTTTTAATAAAGGGTCTTGAAATAGCTGACAAGGCTATTGACAAGGTAACAGGTGATAATGATGGAAATTAAAAAGAATATTACAACAAAAAATTTTAATGTAGGCAACATAAATAGAATTAAGTATATAGTAATACATTTCACTGCTAATAACGGTGATACTGCACTAGGTAACACTAATTATTTTAAGGAATATAGAGGTTCATCGGCACATTATTTTGTTGATGAAAACAATATATATCAATCTGTTGAGGATAAAAACATAGCTTGGCATTGTGGGGCAAATAAGTATAAGCATAGCTACTGTAGAAATACCAATAGCTTAGGTATAGAACTTTGTTCCAGAAAGGATAGTAACGGCAAATATTATTTTAAGGATAAGACAGTTGAAAACGCTGTTGAACTTGTTAAAATGCTTATGACCAAGTACAATGTTCCAGCAACTAATGTAATAAGACATTATGATGTTACAGGTAAAAACTGCCCTGAACCTTTTGTTAGAGATATAAAGACTTGGCAAAATTTTAAAAGTAGATTGGAGGAAAAAGTTGTGAAGCAGAATATTAAAATTAAAGGTAAAATTAAAACTGTTGATGCTATTAACAAAGACGGCTATACTTATGTAAAAATTAGAGATTTGTCAGATATTTTAAATATTGGATATGACAAGGATAGTAAGTTGATTAGTGTAAGTGTAAAGTAATTAGGGGTGCAGAAATGCACCTCTTTTTTTAGTATAATTTGTTAGAAAATACTTGACATACTGCATACAGTATGATATAATATAATTGTAAGGAGGGCAGAGAAAAATATGAAAATAAAAGGAGGAACATAAATGAAAATAACAATCAGTACAAGGCGGCTAAAGTTTCTAATAAAAAAGAGTTTATCCTACATATTCAAATACATCATTCCACTGCTCGTAGCCGAATACATAAAAGATAAACTCAAATAAACGGTGAGGGGTATAAGCCCCTTGCCTTATAAAAAAGATTAACATATTTATTGGGAGGTGTCAAGATGAAAAAAATATTTAACATATGTTATTTAATATTTTTATTATTTTTAATTATATCTGCTATTATCTTAATTTTTTTACAAAAAGATAATTGGTATAATGTATTAGTTATTATAGGAATTATACCTGCAATTTATTTAACAATTAAGGACATTAAGAGGTAAAATATGGGATACACATCAACAGAAGTAAAAGAAAGATACAATAAAAAAACATATACAAATTGGCAAGTTAAGTTGAGAAATGAAGTCTATAAAGAAATTGAAAGCATTAGAGAGGAAACAGGCTTGAGCAGAGCTGAATTTTTAAAGATGCTAGTGCAAGAAAAGTATGGTGTTGAATTTTAATAACAAGTACGCCTAAGGATTTTCTTAGGCGTATAATTAAGATAATCATATATACACTATTACAGTTAGCTCCTCCAAATTGAGTCAATATAAGACTAGCTAAATTAGGGTCAGTTTTTGTAATTCTGACAGGAAATTCAAGTTTTTTTTCATATATAAACATTTAATTATCCTCCTCTATTTTAAAATTAGCATCTCTTTCCCAAGGCCAAGGATTATCAATCCAGTTAAATTTATTACTGTGAACATAGGAACGGAAAGAAAATAGAGGACCATAGTTTTTTTCATACTGACATCTTAAAGTATCAGCTTCTTTAATAACAGAGTTATATTTTTCTAAAGCAACAGTATCATCTGGATGAGTATTTAGATATAACTGCAAATCAACAGCCATAAAGTCTAAAGCTGTAAGCTTTTTTAATAATTCCATTTCAGACATATTAGCCTCCATATTATTTATTTAATTCTGGAAAAATTGTACCTTCAATCAATGCTTCCATAGGCTCATAATATGAGCAAATTTTTTGTATTGGTACATAAGCTTGAGCAAGACCACTAGGATATATAGGTGTTTCAAAAGCTATACATTTAGAGTTGTTATTCATTTCAATATTCTCCTTTAAATTATTCAATTAAATCACCACCTAATATTTAGTTCATTTTAAGTATATGTTTTATTTTAAAAAGTGTTAAAATTTTGTTTTAATTAAATGTTAAATTGTTAATGGTTAGTTGTGCTATATTTTTAAATTAATTTAATAAAGATAATAGAAAAAGCAATCTAAAATTTTTATTGTGAAAATTTTAGTTATATTAAATGAGTTGATAATATAAAAAAGAGCTGTAACAAAATAATTGTAAAAAAATTATTTGTTACAGCTAAATTGTGTGTTTTATTGTACATCAGTAATAGATTCTATTGTGTAGCAGCCTTTAGCTTTAATATCTTCAATGGCAGAATCAACATTGTGAGTTCTTACCTTAACTACCATTTCAAGTTTACCGTTTTCGTTGAAGTTACTAATATTTCTAATATCTATGTTATGAGAAGCAAATATTTGAGTAATTTCGGCAAATACACCAGTTCTATCTGGAGTAGAAATGGCAATTCTAGTACCTTCTGCTTTGACTCCCATAATATCAATGAAAGCTCTAAATATATCAGTTCTTGTAATAATGCCAACAAGATATTCACCATCAGTAACAGGTAATGAACTAATTCTGTTTTCTTTCATTATAAGAGCTGCATCTTCAAGAAGAGCATTTTTGCCAATTTTAAAAATACCAGTTTTCATAATGTCTTTTACTTTAGTTTTGCTAAGTAAGTAATTTATTTCATAGACGCTAAGTGATGTTGCACTTGAAGGGTTAACCTCTGCAAGGAGTTTTTCAGTAACAAGACCAATAAGTTTGTTATCACTATCAACAACAGGCAGTTGAGAATAACGCCCCTCTTGCATAAGTTGATAAGC
>UQRG01000139.1 GCA_900543365.1 uncultured Eubacterium sp.
ACCACGTTGCTTGACGTTTGATACACTTTCATCGTTATAATACCAATTATAACCAACATAATCCAGACCATGAATTTTATTAGTATATAAATATGCATTCATATTAAAATACGTATCTTCTCCAATATAGGTCTTTAAAAACCTAACATTATTTTCTACTAAAAAATTTCTTCTAAATATTCTTGCCCATGGTGCTGTAATTCGGTATTTAGTCCATTCATCATCATATGCAGGAATAGTAAATAAAACTTTATCAAAGTTAGCTCGACGATACCCCGTTATTACAATATCACTATCAGTTTTTTCAATCTCATTTAAAAGAACTTCAACATAATCATTATCTATAAAATCATCATTATCCATAAACATGATGTATTCAGTATCAGCTTCTTTAATTCCACGATGTCTAGTTTCAACCACTCCCATATTTTCATGAGTTAAAACTTTAAAAATATCTGGATAACGATTAGCATACTCAGTTATTCTTATTAATGAATCGTCAGTTGAGCCGTCATTAATTAGTAGCACTTTAAAATCTCTACTAGTTTGTTTCAGAATACTCTGTATACAATGCTCAATATTAGCACCTGCATTGTATACAGGTATTATAATTGTAACTTTTTTATCCATTATTTTTTTCCTCATTAACTATTTTTTTCTTTAGCATTGAAACTTCTTGAATTAGTAACGTAATTTTTGTTGCTTGCCCTGATACAATCACAGTTAAAGCTATGCACATTGCAAATAATAAAAATATAAGTATTCCAACCAGCATATTGGACATAGATATAAAACCTATTCTAGTAGATATTAGCACTATAAAATTTGGAAAAATCCCTACAACTAACAAGATTACTGCTACAATAAACCACAAAATAGAAAATTTTACTGGTATTCTTCCCCTTCTTAATAATTGTAATGTTACTAAGAATATTAATAAACCTGTTCCTAGAACTAAAAGTACTGTTCCAAAACTCATTATTTCCACCTCCTAATTCCGACAACAAAAACCGAAAGTATAATATTTACCATGAAGTATACATTTTTCCATGAATTTATTGATGAAATTCCAGCCTCTCTCTCATGCATCTTTACTGGTATTTCTTGTATTCGTACGCCCTTTTTTAGTAATTCTGTATTTGTTATTGGTTCAGGATATTCCACCGGATAAGATAACGCAAAGTCTAAAATAACCCGCCGATTAGCTGCTCTAAAGCCAGATGTTATATCGTGTATTCTTTTTCCAGTAATAAACTTTATCATATTTGAAATTATTCTAATACCTATCCTTCTAGCAAAACTTGACTTAAACTCACTAGAGCTTTTATCAATAAATCTTGACCCAATTACAAAATCTGCTGAATCATTATACAATGGTTCTAAAATATCCTTAATACACGAAACTTCATGTTGCCCATCACCATCGAATTGAATAGCGAAATCATATCCGTTGTCTCGCGCATATTTATACCCAGTCTGTACTGCTCCACCTATACCAAGATTATGGATCAAATTAACTACAGGTATATTATTTATTTCACAAATATGCTTAGTATCATCTGTTGATCCATCATTAATCACAATTACATCATAATTAGTTCCAAACTCATTATTGTAATTACAAATATTCAGATAAACCTCTGCAATGCTTTTCTCTTCATTATAGGCAGGTATTATTATAAGAATTTTTTGCTCCATCATTATTCTCCTCATATGTGATAATCTCTTTGCATTATAACAAATCTAAATAAATGTGTAAATGAAACCTTGATTATAAACCCAATCTATATTAAAAACGGGAAAGTAACAAACTAACCCGTAAAATCAACAATAAATGCATTGTAATTAAAAATTATAAACCAGTAATAAAATTATATAATTAAGTAAAATTATGTCGATAAAAGAAAATATTGTTGAATTCTTAATAGTCAATATTTTTTTCCTAAATGAAAATATCATTATTGTTGGTAAAATTAATGGTATAAAATACCTTCCTTGTACTCCTTCTACGTATGACAATTGATATCCTGACCATGCAAAATATAGAGCACCAAAAATTCCCGCAATAACTGTTAACACTATTAAAAAATAAAATATTCTTTCTTTTTTCTTAAAATTACTTTCTTCCGTCAGTATTAGCCCACCTGCCATGATTAAATAGGCATATTGAAATATTGTATGCATTTTTATAGAAAAGTATCCAAAATAACCAACTAACGAATCGATATAAAAGACGATTTTTTCTTTAAAAGTATTTTTTGCAATTGAAAATATTTCTAATGGATTATTTAATATATACGTAAAATTTGATTGTTCATTTCCACTATTTGAAACTACAGAAGTGGTCAACGCCCCTATACTCATAACCTTTGATAATAACAACGTCGATAGATATGTAGCAAATAAAACAATAAAAATACTTGCTGTCTTTTTTACACTATTATTAAACTTATAAGATGGTATAAAGAAGTATAAAACTCCTAATAATGCATATGGTAATTTTATACTAATTATCATAAATAGCATTATCACTGAAATAGACAAATATCTTTTATTTATCTTATTTTCTTTATCATATATCATTTTTAGACATGTTGCTATAAATAGCAATATACATGCATTTAATAATCCATCGTACGAATATGAAATCATTGATTGAATAGACATCGGCATCAATGCAACTATAAGCATCGTATTTTTGAACTTAGGAGTTAATTTAATTGCATAGTAGGTGAGAAGAAAATTTATTCCTAAGCAGACTAATCTGCCTGTGTAAAATAAAACTAATGGTGAGTTCGTAAAACAGTCAACTAACCTTAAAATAATAGAAGGTAATAAATAAGCGACCATTACAGCACTTCCACCTATACTTGAATTATATCTTTTTTCAATATTTCGCCCCTCTACCATGCTATCACCTATCAATCCAACATCCGTGACTGCATCAGTTGCTTCTGCTCTACTATAATTAACATCATCTAAGTTGTCTGGTACAATTATCTCTCTGCTTCCCAAATTTTCTGATGGTGTTTTTGAAAAATTATATTGAGATAATTGTAGAGTCCTTAAATAATGCAATCTCTCGTCGGGAACTTGATATGGTGGCGTTAATATAGTTGCAAGCGCAATAAAAATTAAAGCTAATATCAAAAACTTTTCATGTATTATTTTTCTTTCATTAACAATCTTCATCAAAATAAAAAACAATATAATCATTCCAATGATTATAAAAGTGCTTATGTTCAAAGGACTTTTGCTTACCTTATACGCTACCGCTATATCCCCATTTTCCTCATTACACAAAACAGTTATATTATTACTAGTATCTGTTTTAATTGGTGATATTTTCACGGTATAATCTTTTAGACGCTTACTATCTATTGTATCATTGAGATAAAAATCCTCATACTCATTATCACCAAATTTTTTTGTATTGAAATTTGTTTCATATACTACATTATTTTTGTCCATTACCGATAAAGTATAATCTGAATCATTTATTCTATCATATGTTGCAAATTTAATACTTAAGATATCAAAATCTTGATCAACATTTTTTCTATCTAGGCTAAATTCTATTGGTTCTTTATATATAGCCCCTACATTACTCGAATATAAATGATTATTATATATAACACTATTATTATTTGCTGCATACTCATTAAATATAATTATAAATGAACAGATTAAAAATATAACAAGCAAAAAGTTTTTAGGAAAAAATTTTAAAATACTACTTGCAAAAGATTTATCCCTATATATTTGCCATTGATAACTTATTTTTTTTAAACCATTAAATATTTGCGACAAAATATTTTTAAACTTCATCCCTAACTCCTTATATTTTTTTTAATCTAAACGCTTTTTCTTTTGAAAGGTTTACATTATAATATCTATCATTCCCTATATGCATTTTATTCTTTCTTTGAAAAATTTTCTCTTGCTCAATATCTGAACTTCTTTTGTATGCTGTATTAATAACTTCTACTTCTCAAACCATCCTCTAACAATCTCAAACATAAATCATATAGCGAAAAATCTAAATTAAAATCGGTATCTAAATTATGTATTTTTTCTTTTGAAACACACATTAAATGACTACTTACTATAGAATAATTATATGGTACTAATAGCCTACCATAATTCCCATAATCATTTCTACTAGTACATTCATAAGCATTTATAAATAAAGATTGCTCGCTTAATATAACTCCAGCATTTCTTACAATCTTATTTTTATCCATAACTTTACAACC
>UQRG01000140.1 GCA_900543365.1 uncultured Eubacterium sp.
ATTTTCCAATCAACTTTTTATTCGATTTTTTACATATTAACAATAATGGTATAATCCAGGATAATAATATAAACACTACAATCAACACATTATATAAAATTATACTAAATAAATTATACATAAATTTCTCCTTATGCAAATAATGTAAGTTGGTCAGTTTCTCTCATATTACCAAGTACACCAGCATCTTTAAGCATTTGAATATTACTTTGTCCTAAACCAGTTCTCTTTTGCAACTCCTCAATAGTTTCAAACTCACCATCACTTCTTGCAGTAACAAGAGATTCTGCTGCAGTAACCCCAAAACCTGATATTGTACAAAATGGCGGCAATATATACTTACCATCTTCTTTATCAATTACTTTAAACTTGGTTGTTCCTGATTCATACAAATCTATTGGAGCAAATTTTATACCTCTTGCATACAGTTCAATAACCAATTTAAGCATATCAGCTGTTGTTTTATCCTTAGCACTAGCCTCCTTGCCCATAGCCATAATAGAACTATAAGTTTCCCTTGCCTTATTTTCGCCAAAGCACATTATTTGATAATCAAAATCATCATACTTTACTGAAAATGTAGCGGCATAAAAAGCCTCTGGATAATTTATTTTGAAATATCCTATTCTAAATGTATTAGTACAATAAGCAACAGCGTGTCCCTTAGGGAACATATACTTTATTTTTTTACAACTGCCAATATACCAATCTGGTACATTATGTTCACGCATAAGAGACTCTTCATCACCTGTTAAACCTTTACCCTTTCTAACATGCTCCATTATAGAAAATGCGTCTTTATTAGGAAGTCCGTGTAACTGAAGATAAACCATAATATCATCTCTTGTTGGTATAACTTCATTAAGAGTACAAGTTCCATTAGCTATAAGTTCCTGTGCATTGCCATTCCATACATCAGTACCGTGGGAAAGACCGGAAATTTTAACTAAACCTGAAAAAGATTGAGGTTGTGTTTCCACAAGCATACCGATAACGAAAGGTGTACCAAACTCTGGTAAACCTAAAGAACCCGTTGGACAACCATTAATATCTTCTGGTTTTAAACCAAGTGCCTCTGGACTTGTAAATAATGACATTGTTTTCTTATCATTCATAGGTACTTTAAGTGGGTCAAAACCTGTTATATCGTGAAACATTCTTAATATAGTAGGTACATCGTGACCAAGCATATCAAGTTTTAACAAACAACTATCAATTTTATGATAATCAAAATGAGTTGTTTTAACACCAGATTCTGCCTTATTAGCTGGATGTTGAACTGGACAGAATTCGTAAATATCAGTATAATCAGGTACTACAACAAGACCTCCTGGGTGCTGACCTGTTGACCTTTTAACACCAACACAGCCATTTACAAGCCATCTCTTTTTAGCACCTTTCATATTTATACCTTTAGCCTCACAATATTTAAGAACATAACCAAATACTGTTTTATCTTGAAGTGTGGCAATAGTACCAGCCTTAAATACATGTCCTTCACCAAAAAGTTCTTCACAATATCTATGAGCTCTTGTCTGATCCTCACCAGAGAAATTAAGGTCAATATCTGGCTCTTTATCACCATTAAAACCTAAGAAAGTTTCAAAAGGTATTGCCTGTCCGTCTTTATCCATATCAGCACCACAATGAGGACATTTTCTATCAGGAAGGTCAAAGCCTGAGTTACCAGCAACCTTTTGTACTTCCTCTGATGTAAAATCAGAATACTTACAATTTGGACACACATAATGTGGGTCAAGAGGATTAACCTCTGTTATTCCTGCCATTGTTGCTGCAAAAGAACTACCTACAGAACCTCTTGAACCAACAATATAACCGTGAGCATTAGAATCCCAAACAAGTTTTTGGGCAATAATATAAAGTACAGCATAACCATTACCAATAATAGAATCAAGTTCTCTATTTAACCTATCCTCTATATTTGGCGGCAAAGGGTCACCATATATTGACTTAGCCTTACTTGTTGTAATTTCTCTTAACTCCTCATCAGCACCCTCAATGACTGGAGGACACTTTCTATTAGGTACAGCATAAATATCATTATCAATCATATCAGCTACTAAATTTGTATTTGTAACAACTATTTCATAAGCCTTTTCTGGTGAAATATACTTAAACTCGTCAAGCATTTCTTTAGTAGTTCTAAAATACAAAGGTGGCTGATTTTCTACATCTTCAACCTTATATCCCTCACCAACTTGAACAATTTTTCTAAAATCAGCATACTCTGGGTCAATAAAGTGAACATCACCTGTTGCAACTACTGGCTTATTGTATTTGTCACCAAGTTCAATTAATCTTTCAAGGTCTTCCCAGCCTTTAACTGTCTTACCGTTTTTCTTTGTATTTCCAATCATATATTGATTATTTCCAAGAGGTTGAACTTCAAGATAATCATAAAAATCTACAATTTCTTTTATATCCTCATCTGGAAAATCGTTATATACAGCTTCATACAAATCACCAGCCTCACAAGCTGAACCAAGTATAAGGTTATCTCTATACTTAAGAATTTCAGATTTAGGAAAATGAGGTCTACCACCTCTAACACCAAAATACTTAATATGAGCAGCAGACACAAGTTCATACAAGTTTTTAACACCAGCTTGATTTTTAGCAAATATTATAATATGGTATCTTTTTCTGATTTTAGATTTATCAATATTTTTAGCTCCAAGTTCATTTAAACTGTCAACTGTATTTTCTCCTAAATCCTTAAGCATTGCTATAAATTTAATAAAACATTCAGCCGTTGCCTCAGCATCATCAACAGCCCTATGATGATTTTCAAGAGAAACACCAAGAGCCTCACATATTGTATCAAGTTTAAAATTGTTTAATTTAGGCAGAAGAGTTTTAGAAAGTTCAACAGTATCAATAATTGTATTATCAAATGTTATACCCTTAGCTTTTGCATATCTTTTAACAAAAGCTGTATCAAAGCCAGCATTATGAGCAACAACTACACTATCACCTATAAATTCAATAAATTCAGGTAAAATTTCATTTTCAGTTGGTGCATTTTCAACCATATCATCATAAATACCGGTTAATTTTGAAATTTTTTCAGATATATGTTCCTGTGGATTTACAAAAGTTGAATATCTATCTACTATTTCTCCATTAGCTACTTTAACAGCACCTATTTCAATTACTTTATCAGTGTTAGTATTTAAACCAGTAGTTTCAAGGTCAAACACAACAAATGTTGAATCAAGGCTTTGTCCCTTAGGTATTTTTACAACTGCACCAATATCGTTTACCATATAGCCTTCACAACCATAAAGTACCTTTATCCCAGCCTTTTTTGCTGCACTCATTGCCTCTGGAAAGGCTTGAACTACACCGTGGTCAGTTATAGCAATAGCTTTATGTCCCCACTTTGCTGCTCTATTAATATAATCAGCAGCAGGATTTATAGCATCCATCATACTCATATTAGTATGTAAATGAAGCTCTACTCGTTTTTCTTCAGCATCGTCCATTTTCATTTCTGGTGCTGTGCCTTGATTTAAAGAGTTAATAATAAGTACCTGTTCATTATTTTCATACTTATCATAATCTAAATTGCCCTTAACTTTAACATAACAGCCTTTTTTCATAAGCGATTTAAAGTTTTCATTAAAATCTTCTGGAGAACAGAAAAGTTTTACTGGAACACAATCTGTACCATCATATAGGTCATTTTTAACAATATAACCACCTTTTCTTGTTTCTGTTATTTCAGTTTCAGAATAAAGTTTGCCCTCAACAGCTACATTGCCATTTCTAGTACAAGCCTCTTTAATAGTAATAATTTCTTCTGTAATTTCTCCTGTTTTAGCTGTAGCAACTTTAGTCCTCTTTTTAAACTTACTATCATTTACAACTGAAGCAGGTGCTTTAAATGGTTCATTATTATTTCTATTATTTGCTATAATTTCACAATAAGCCTTTACTCTTATTTCTTGAGCCTTTATAAACTTTTCTTTTTCTTCTTTAGTAAAAGGTCTATCAACAAACTTAACTCTATATTCAAGTTTAAGTCTATCTTTTAAAGCCTTTTCAATAATATTATCAATACCCAATATATGAAATGTTTTATATGTATTATTTGCAACTTCTATAACAAGACTATTATCTTTAATGTGCCAATTAGCTTTTTTAAATACTGGCGAACAACATACACTTTTTTTATAAACTAATTCAGACAGTT
>UQRG01000141.1 GCA_900543365.1 uncultured Eubacterium sp.
TTTGTCTTATTATTAACAAGTCGGACAAAAGGTTTCAAAACATACGCAATAATAAAGCCTGCAATTATAATAGAAAATACTGAACATATTTTTTTAATAATAATTAGTATAATGGTATAAATATCACCTATATTAAATAAAGTATATACAATACCATCTATAATATTTTTAAAAATATATATACATATAAAAGTAAAAATACAGTAAAAACAAGCCTTAAAATAACTTTTGTCCCAAGGTAATTTCATATATTCTCCTTATAATCTCTCTAAAACCTTACAAAGGAAATTCCATACTCTTTCAATAGATAATATGCTAGCTCTTTCCTTTGGTGTGTGAATATCTAAAAGATTAGGACCAAATGAAATCATATCCATATCAGGTACTTTTTCAGCAATTAATCCACACTCAAGACCTGCGTGAACAGTTTCAACCTTTGGTTCATCATTGTAAAATTCTCTATAAACATCAACAAAAATATCCCTAAGTGGAGAGTCTGCCTTATATTCCCAAGCTGGATAATCACCACGACTTTTTGTAGTACCTCCACAAAGTTTAGCTATTGTTTCAATTTGACTTCGTATAAATGTTTTCTTTGTAAACAAAGAACTTCTAACAGCACAAACTAAACAAACAGATTCTTTATCCATTTTAACTACACCTAAATTGTTAGAACTTTCTGGCATATTAAGCTCTATATTATTTGATTGAATACCATTTGGCATAAGCATAATTGCAGATATAACTCTTTCAGCACTGTCTTTTGTAAACACATTGTCAGATATTTCAATTGATTCAGTATTAATTTGAATATTCTTATCAGTTGTAGCATATTCAGCCTTAATCTCTTCTGCAAAAATATTTACTGTTGCCTCAACACTGTCACAATCATTACAACAAATCACAGTTTCAGCATATCTAGGAATAGCATTATCTTTAGCACCACCATTTAAAGAAGCAATTTCAACATTTTCAACACTTACCAGTCTATGAAGAAGTCTTCCCATAATTTTATTGGCATTTGCTCTTTCTTTATTAATATCTATACCAGAATGTCCCCCTTCAAGACCTGTTATAATAATTCTCATAAAGTGACTGCCAATTGCTTCTACAAAATCAACAGGTATAGTCAAGTTAATTTTTACACCACCGGCACAACCTACTGTAAATACACCCTCCTCCTCTGAGTCAATATTCAAGAGAGTTCTTCCCTCAATAATAGATGTATCAAGACTAGCTGCACCAAGCATACCAACCTCCTCATCAGTTGTAATAACAACTTCAATTGGTGGATGAACAGCATTTTTATCATCAAGAACAGCCATAGCCATAGCAACAGCTATACCATCATCAGCACCAAGAGTTGTACCATCGGCGTGAATGAAATCACCATCATATATTACCTTAATAGGGTCCTTAAGAAAATCGTGAATAACATCATTATTTTTTTCACACACCATATCCATATGTCCTTGAATAACAACTGGCTTGTGATTTTCATAGCCATTAGAACCAGCTTTTTTAATAATAACATTATTTGCTTTATCTTGATGAACCCAAAGATTTCTCTCTTTAGCAAAAGCAACAAGATAATCACTAATAGCCTTTTCATTTCCAGAACCTCTAGGTATTTCATTTATTTTTTCAAAAAAGTATAAAACATTATCGCAATTCATATAAACACCTCATTAAAAATATTATACCCTCATATTACAATAATATGAGGGTAGTAAAAAATATATATTAGTTCTTAAAACTGTGTATAGGGGCAGGAATTCTTCCGCCTCTCTTTATAAATGCCTCACAACTAAACTTATTAACCGGCATAACTGGAGCATAGCCTAAAAGACCACCAAACTCAACTGTATCTCCTACATTAGCACCAATAACTGGAATAACTCTAACAGCAGTAGTCTTGTTATTAACCATACCAATAGCCATTTCATCAGCAATAATACCAGAAATAGTTTCTGCAGATGTATCACCAGGAATAGCAATCATATCAAGACCAACTGAGCAAACACAAGTCATTGCCTCAAGCTTTTCAAGATTTAACGCACCAGCATTAACAGCATCAATCATACCGTGGTCTTCACTAACAGGAATAAATGCACCAGAAAGACCACCAACATATGAACTTGCCATTACTCCACCCTTTTTAACATTGTCATTAAGCATAGCAAGAGCAGCAGTTGTACCTGGAGCACCGGCTTGTTCTAGACCCATTTCATTAAAAATTTCAGCAATAGAGTCACCTACAGCAGGGGTTGGAGCAAGTGAAAGGTCAATAATACCAAAAGGAACACCTAATCTTTTACTAGCTTCCTGAGCTACAAGCTGACCAACTCTAGTAATCTTAAATGCAGTCTTTTTAACAGTCTCACAAACAGTTTCAAAGTCAGCACCTCTAACTTGTTCCAAAGCTCTCTTAACAACACCAGGACCACTAACACCAACATTAATAACTAAATCTCTTTCACCAACACCATGGAAAGCACCTGCCATAAATGGGTTGTCCTCAACAGCATTACAGAATACAACAAACTTAGCACAAGCAATAGAACCCTCATCTTTAGTAAGGAAAGCCATCTCCTTAATAGTCTGACCCATTTGCTTAACAGCATCCATATTGATACCATTTCTTGATGAACCAACATTGATACTTGAACAAATTCTATCAGTAATACTCAAAGCCTCTGGAATACTGTTTATTAAATCTCTATCACCCTTAGTACATCCTTTTTGTACAAGAGCAGAATAACCACCAATAAAGTTTACGCCAACTTCCTTAGCAGCCTTATCAAGAGTTTTTGCAATTTCAATATAAGCTGAAGAACCACAACTGCCACCAACAAGAGCTATTGGTGTGACAGAAATTCTCTTATTTACAATAGGTACACCAAATTCTGTACCAATCTCATCACCAGTTTTAACAAGATTGCAAGCACTTTTTGTAACCTTGTCATAAATCTTAGTAGTCAATTTTTTAACATCAGAATCAATACAATCCATAAGGCTGATACCCATTGTAATAGTTCTTACATCAAGATTAGCCTCCTGAATCATTTTATTTGTTTCCTGTACTTCAACACGAGAAATCATAGCAATAAAACCTCCACAAAAAAATTAGATACGGTGCATAGAGTTAAATATATCTTCTCTCTGAAGTCTAATATCAACCCCTATTTCCTCGCCTAATTTTTTAAGCTCAGCAACAACATCTTCAAACTTATGACCACTAGTTGAAAGGTCAACAACCATCATCATATTAAACCAGCCTGAAACAATAGTTTGAGAAATGTCTAAAATATTAACCTTATCCTCTGCAAGAAAAGAACATACCTTAGCAATAATACCTACCTGATCCTTACCAACTACAGTAATAATACCCTTCATTTATAAATCCTCCTAAAATACATTTAATTTTATGATAACATAAAAAAAACAACATTTCAACAATTTATTTCATAAAAGTGATATATATTAGTTAATATAAAAAGACAGTGCTAAAAACTGTCTTTTCTTAAATCTAAATTATTTTAATTATTCAACCTTTTCAACTTCATCAATAGACTGAGGAGTTGCGTTTTCATCAGCATCATTTACTTCATCATATACAAGATTATATAAAGTATATACTGAAGCCTTGTCTACAATTTCTCTAGGATTAGCATAGTCAGGAATAACATCACCCCATAAGTTCATTAAAGCTGCTACGCTTTCTGAGGCATAAGGTTTTAACTCGTCTAACTTTTCAAGTTTATTAAGTATAGTTGTATCATTATTAAGCTCAACACCTGCAACAGCTAATGCCCTAGCAGTTATAGTACACATTTCTTGAAAATTAATTGCCTTATTAGGATTAAAATTTCCATTTTCATCACCATTAACAATGCCAAGTTTTTTAGCTGTAGAAATAGCCGTAGTATCCATATTTAATGTATCCACATCTGGAAAACATTTTTCAGACTTGTCTGAATAATCTTTACCAATAAGTCTAACTATTTCGTATGTAAAATCTGCTCTTGTTATACTGTTTGGAGTGCTATTTTTAAATGTTACAAAATTACCAATACCATTTATTTTTTCAAGTTCACCAGCTAGAGCACAAGCCACTTTGTCAGCACCAAAATGATTTAGGTGAGTATCATCGTGACCCTTATTGCCCTTTTGTGTATCTTTATAAATAGCGTGATACATAGCTGTACCATCA
>UQRG01000142.1 GCA_900543365.1 uncultured Eubacterium sp.
TTTTCTCTATCTATTTTATCTTTAAGCATATTAACAAGGTCACCAGCCTCTCTTGGCGTCTTATTCATCTTCCAGTTTCCGGCAACCATTCGTTTTCTCATAATATTTACACCCTCTCTATGTAATTAATATGTGAAGAAATACCTAAGTATTTCTAAATACACAGGAATAAATTTTCCTATATATACCTAATTATACTACAAGGCTGTTGAAATCTCAACAGCCTTTTTTATAAAATAGTAAAATATTTTATTACATTTTCAGTAAATAATTATGTGTTAAAATTATTTATCCTGAGCAGCTGCAACACCAGGTAATTCCTTACCCTCAAGGAATTCAAGTGAAGCACCACCACCAGTTGAAATATGGCTCATTTTGTCACCAAAGCCCATCTGGTTTACAGCAGCAGCAGAGTCACCACCACCAATAATTGTTGTTGCATCAATATCAGCTAATGCCTGAGCTACAGCTTTTGTACCTTCAGCATAATCAGGAATTTCAAATACACCCATAGGTCCGTTCCATACAACAGTCTTAGCATTCTTTAAAGTTTCTGCATAAAGAGCTCTTGTTTCTTCGCCAATATCAAAACCTTCTTCTTCATCAGAAATAAATGGTTCAGCTGGATTAGTTGGTCTCTTAACTGTATGATGAGGCTTACCTGCACCAAAATCCTTAGCTACAACAGTATCAATAGGAAGAAGTAACTTAACTCCCTTTTCTTCAGCTTTTTTAATCATCTCTAAAGCATAGTCCATCTTGTCAGCTTCAAGTAAGCTCTTACCAATAGAATAACCCATTGCCTTAAAGAAAGTATAAGCCATACCACCACCAATAATAAGTGTATCAACCTTTTCAAGTAAATTGTTAATAACATTAATCTTGTCACTAACCTTAGCACCACCAAGTATAGCTACAAAAGGTCTAACAGGATTGTTTACAGCATTACCAAGGTAGTCAATTTCCTTCTGCATAAGATAACCAACAGCAGCTTCCTTAACATACTGAGTAACACCAACTGTTGAGCAGTGTGCTCTGTGTGAAGAACCAAAAGCATCATTTACATAAATATCAGCTAAAGATGCTAAATCTTTACTAAATTCTTCACCATTCTTAGTTTCTTCCTTGCGGAATCTAGTATTCTGAAGGAGAACAACATCTCCGTCTTTCATATTAGCAACAGCAGCCTTTGCATTAGAGCCAACAACTTCATTATCAGCAGCAAATACTACTTCCTTACCAAGCTTTTCTGATAATCTCTTAGCAACAGGTGCTAATGAAAATTCCTCTGAAGGCTCCTTTGGCTTACCTAAATGTGAACAGAGAATAACTCTTGCACCTTCAGAAATTAACTTCTGAATTGTAGGTAAAGCAGCTACGATTCTGTTTTCATCAGTAATAACGCCATCTTGTAAAGGTACATTAAAGTCACATCTTACAAGGACATTCTTACCCTTAACCTGTAAATCATCAACTGTTTTCTTGTTTAACATTTCTTGTTTCTCCTTTCAAAGTCACATAAACATCTCCAAAGGCTTAATAAGCTCCCATAGCTTTGTGAAAACCCTATCAAGCATTTGTAATATTATAACATAATTTTGAATTTATTAGAACCATATTATTTTAACAATTTTTAACTCTAATTATCTATATTATTTATGCAAAACAACCATATTTTAACAATAATCAACATAATTTGAAATTATTTTAATTATTATTTATTTTTAATAAGATTTTTGTTGTAATTAATAAGACAACCTGCAAGAATTATTTTTCTCTCGTCATCAGTAAGTTCACCCATTTTGAGAGTGAATTCTTTCATCTCACCATTTTTAACAACATAAGCAATAAACTCAGACTTCTTATCTGCAACACCCTGTACAACATTTGGCACAAATACAAAGTCACCGTTTTCAAACGGAAGCTCACCATCAAAAAGGAATGGAAGCATACCCCAGTTAATAAGGTTTGAACGGTATCTTTTAGTTGCATACTCATTTGCAATATTTGCCCAACCACCAAGTACCTTTTGGCAAGATGCTGCCTGCTCTCTTGCAGAACCATCACCAGGCTTAACAGCAAATATTGTACTACCAATACCAGTATTTTCATTGTTAATATCAAACTTAGCCTTAACAGTATCCCATACTGCACTTAATTCACTTACAGCCTCAACAGGTGACTTACCATCTTCTCTAGCCTTTTCAGCAACCTGAATAGCCTTAGCTGTAGGAACATAGTTAGGGTCTTTTCTTGAAAGTGTAAATTCAGCAAGACCTAAAGGATTAGAACGATATGAACTTGTTTCACCAGAAGGAATAAGTTCATCAGTAGTAGTAACCGGGTCAGTAATAAGACTTGCTACCTTTAATATTAAGTTGTCAGTTAATGCACACATCTTAGGCCAAGGCTTAATGTTAGGACCATACTTAAGCTCAAGACTTGTATCAGCCTTACCATAGCCAAAGTATACTCTATTATCATATACAGATTTGTTAAAGAAATACTTCGGCTTAGAGAAATTAACATCGATTTCATTAGCTGGAGTTAAGTAACCTTTATTAACAGCAGTAGCAGCAATAGAACGAGCATCCATAAGAGCCACACCTGCAATCTGACCATTGCCAGGCTTAGAACCCTCTCTATTAGGGAAGTTTCTTGTAGAATGTCTAATACTTAAACCCTGATTGCTAGGTACATCACCGGCACCAAAACAAGGACCACAGAAAGCTGAACGAACTGTAGCACCAGCCTGCATAAGTTTAAATATAGAACCATTTTCAACAAGAGTCATAAATGTAGGCTGACTTGATGGATAAACACTAAGAGCAAAATCATCAGCACCAATAGTGTGACCTTCAAGAATATCTGCAACATCACAAATGTTATCATAAGTACCACCAGCACAACCAGCAATAACACCTTGGTCAACATAAAGTTTTCCGTTTCTTACCTTATTCTTAAGTTCAAATTTAATATTAGGGTTATCAATTGTCTTAACAGCCTTCTTCTCAACTTCATCAAGAATATCCATTAAATTAGCATTTAATTCATCAATTGTGTATGTATTGCTTGGGTGGAAAGGCATAGCAATCATAGGCTTAACCTTAGACAAATCAACATAAACAATACCATTATAATATGCACCATTTTTTGGTTCAAGTTTCTTAAAATCTTCAACTCTGCCGTGAGCTGCATAGTATTCCTTAACCTTGTCATCAGTTTTCCATACAGAAGAAAGACAAGTAGTTTCAGTAGTCATAACATCAATACCATTTCTGTATTCAACGCCAAGACCTTCAATACCATCACCAATAAACTCCATTACCTTATTCTTAACATAGCCATTTTCAAATACAGCACCAATAATAGCAAGAGCAATATCCTGAGGGCCAACATAAGGCTCAGGCTTGCCAGTAAGATAAATACCAATAACATCTGGTCTGGCAACATCATAAGTCTGGCATAAAAGTTGCTTTGCAAGCTCACCGCCACCTTCACCAATAGCCATAGTACCTAAAGCACCATAACGAGTATGAGAGTCTGAACCCAAAATCATTTTACCACAGCCAGACATCATTTCTCTCATATACTGATGAATAACAGCCTGATGAGCAGGAACATAAATACCACCGTACTTTTTAGCAGCAGATAAACCAAACATATGGTCATCTTCGTTAATAGTACCTCCTACTGCACATAAAGAATTATGGCAGTTAGTAAGTACATAAGGAATAGGAAACTTTTCCATACCAGAAGCACTTGCTGTTTGAATAATGCCAACATAAGTAATGTCGTGGCTAGCCATACAATCAAACTTAATCTTTAAGTTATCCATATCATCACTGGTATTGTGAGCCTGAAGAATACCGTAAGCCATAGTGTTCTTTACAGCATCATCTTTAGTAATAGATACTCCCATTTGTGCAAGTTTCGCCTCAGCACTTCCGTCATCAGGAATAAGCTGGCCATTTACATAATATGCACCAGTTTTAAATAATTCAACCATTTTATTTTTCCTCCTAAAATATTAAATGACGACAAGCTATAAATAGCTAATATAAAATAAGTATATCAATTTTCTATATAAATTTCAACATAATTTTTAAAGATTTTGCAAGTTTAATATTAAAAAAATTCATTTTCAGGGTAATATTAATATTATTTTGCAATTTTATACAGTTTTTCCATTAT
>UQRG01000143.1 GCA_900543365.1 uncultured Eubacterium sp.
GTCATACCGTCATTATAGCTTTCGTCTGTGTTGCAATTTGAAACCTTAAAATCAAAGCCTACTTGTTTCATTAATTCAGAGCGTCTAGGTGAACCCGAAGCTAATATAATATCCATTAAAATTTCCTCCTAAAAGAATTTCTTGTATAAAATACCGGCAATAAGCATACCTAATATGCCGGCAATAGTAAAGCTAATATGAAAGCCAAACTGAACATAAATAAAGTCAAGATTAATGGCAAAAGGCTGTGTAAACCCTATAGTTTTGCCATAATTAAGCCAGTTAAGCCAATCTGGAGCTTTTTCTGTAAGTGTGCCTAAAAAACTTCCGATAATTAATCCAGATATTAAAATAAGTATAAATACAATATTTGATTTATTTTTCATAAGTACCGTCCTTTCTACTTTACAAATTATATTTTAATAGAAAAGATTATTCTTTTCAAGTCTTTTGTTGAAATATGTTAAGATATAATTTATAATAAGTAATGCAGATTATTTATAAAGGAGAAGATTATGTTATTTAATTCCTTTGATTTTATTATTTTTTTTATTGTAGTGGTTTTTCTTCACTACACATTACCACATAAATTAAGATGGGTTATGCTTCTAATAGCCAGTTGCATTTTCTATATGTGTTGGCGACCTGAGTTAATACTTCTTATTTTGTTTTCAACATTTTTGAACTGGGGTGTGTCACTTTTAATAGACAAGCATAGACATAGTGGCAAAAAGCTTCTTGTATTTAGTATAATAGTTAATTTTGGATTGCTTTTTATATTTAAGTATATGATGTTTATTAATCATACATTTATGGATATTTATAACTATTTTGGTTGGCATTATCCTATTAAAGATTTTAATATTATTTTGCCAATGGGTATATCTTTCTATACTTTTCAGGCTGCCAGTTATACTATTGACATTTATAGAAATGAATATAAACCAGAAAAAAATTATTTAAAATTTACTCTTTTTATAACATTTTTCCCTCAGCTTGTTGCTGGTCCAATTGAAAGGGCAGATAGACTTTTAAATCAGCTTTTTACTAAAAAGAAATTTAATGTCAACAATTTAGCTGAAGGTTTTAAGCTAATGATAATGGGTTACTTTAAGAAAATTGTAATAGCTGACAGAGCAGCTGTTTTAGTTGATACGGTTTTTAATAATCCAACTGAATATAGTGGGTTTTCTTTTATATTAGCTAGTTTATTTTTTACTTTTCAGATTTATGGTGATTTTAGTGGTTATACTGATATTGCCAGAGGTTGTGGCAGAGTTCTTGGTATTGATTTAATGTACAACTTTGATAGACCATATTTTTCTAAGAGCATTAGGGAATTTTGGAGAAGGTGGCACATTTCCCTTTCAAGTTGGTTAAGGGATTATGTGTATATTCCATTAGGTGGCAGTAGGTGCTCAAGATTAAGGAAACACTTTAATTTAATGGTTACTTTTTTGGCAAGTGGATTGTGGCACGGTGCTAATTGGACTTATGTATTCTGGGGTGGACTTCACGGATTGTATCAAATTGTCGGGGATATAAAAAATATGGTTTTGCCTAAGTGGGATAATTGTGTTATTAATTTTTTTAGAGTTATTATTACATTTATTTTAGTTGTATTTGCCTGGATTTTCTTTAGAGCTAATACAATAAGTGATGGCTTTTATATTGTTTCACATCTTTTTGATGATTTTGGCAATATAACTAATATTCAGTATATGTATGAGCTTTTAAATAATATGGGGCTTCAGCTTTTTGAAATTATATTAGTTGTATGTGCTATTTGTGTACTTGTATTTAGTGAAATAATAAGCTATAAAATGGATATTCACTTACTTATTAATAAAACTCCTTTAGTTGTCAGATTTGCTTATTACTATATTCTTGTTATTATTATATTTGGAATGGGGGTGTTCTCAGGTGGAGGACAATTTATATACTTCCAGTTTTAAACAAATAGTGATTTTTATTGTTAAAATTGCTGTTTTTGTAGCCTGTGTTTTGCCTGTTATTTATTTTTTAGGCAATAAATATTCTGTGGCATCAACTGAAAATAAAATAAACAGTTATAATGAAAGTAGATGGAATGAATTTTATGAACAGCCAAAGAATACTATTGATATGGTATTTTTAGGTTCTTCTCACTCTTATTGTACATTTGACCCATTAATTGTAGATAGAGGTTTAGGCAAAAATAGCTATCAAATGGGTATGCCTTTACAGCATTTAGATTCAACTTACTATACTTTAAGAGAAATACTTAATTATCAAAGCCCTAAGGATGTAGTTCTTGAAGTTTATTGGGATATGCTTGATGATGATTTTGAACTTACTCAAGTGGGATATTTGTTTCAAGTAATGAAAAATAAAGAATTGGAAAATGAATATATTAAAGAAGTTTTTCCTTTAAGCGAAAAGGTAAAGTACAATATAAATATTTTTAGATACCAAGCAGATTACTTTGCTTACAGAAATACTAAACTTAAGGAAAAGCTGGAAAATAATTATGGACTTTATACTCCAGCTAAAGCAAAACAAAAAGGTGTTGAAAAATATAGTCCTAAAGGATATATTTATTGTGATTATAATATGCTTCCAGATGAATTTGATAAAACTAATCAATTTAAAAATACAGATGGAAAAAAGTGGGTAGCCAGTTCGTCACAGCTTAAATATCTTAATAAAATAATTGAACTTTGTAATAAAAAGGGTATAAGACTAACATTTGTTACTGCTCCAGTTGCAAATGTTTCTATTGGCTATATTAAAAATTATGATTATATCCATAATTATATTGAAGATATAGCAAATAAAAATGGTATAAAATACCTTGATTATAATATTTTAAATAAAGATGGAACTTTTTTTAATAATGATAATTTTAGGGATGATGCCCATTTAAATAATAGTGGTGCTGAAATTGCTGATAAATATTTTATAAACTGGTATAAACAAAATTTTAATAATTGATTTTTTTGTAAATAAATGTTAAAATAAAGTTGTAATATATATCATAAAAAATAAATATAAGGGGGTATTTTTATGTTAAAGAATGTTAAAATGTTATTATTAACAGGATTATTGATTACATCAATAGGTTCAACTACTTTAGCATCAACTGTATTTGATGGGGTAAGTTTAAACTGTGTTAATGAGTATGAAAAAGTACTTAAAAATGCTACTTATGAAATTGAAGATGTATCTATTACAGATATGGATAAGGACAATGTACCTGAATTAGTTGTTCTTTATGAAAATGAAAAGGCAAGCAGAGATAGTGAATACATTGAGATTTATACTCTTGAAAATAATAAAGCTGTTAAAATATATAGCAAAGCTTCAGGAAATAATGAACTTGATGTAGAACTTACTAAAAGAGATGGTATAGTGTATGCTGTAGTTATAACTGAAGGATTAAATAATGAAACTTGGATAGAATACGATTTCCTTTATAAAAATGGTAATAGTATTGATAGAAAAGTTAAGTTAAACTATGACATTAAAGAAACTAATAATCGCTACAAAATGAATGATAAAGTAATAAATAAAAGTCTTTTTGCGTCTACAATGAAAGGTTATATGGATATTAAAAATAGAACTCTTGATGAATATGAACCAAGACTTGAAATGTCTGATATAGAAGATGTTTATGAAATTATAAATCAAGCTAAGTTTGAAAAAAATTCTGATATTATTAAGATTTATGTAAATGGTAAAGAGCTTAAAACTGATAGTTATCCGGTAATTAAAAATGGTACTACAATGGTGCCTATGAGGGATATTTTTGAAGCATTAAATTCAAATGTAAGATGGGATACAACTACAAAAAGTGTAACTGCAACAAAGAATAATAAGGCAATAAAACTTACTGTAAATTCTTCAAATGCAGAAGTAAATGGCAAACTTAAAATATTAAATGAAGAACCTTATATAAATGAAAAAAATGCAACAATGGTACCACTCAGATTTATATCAGAATCACTAGGTGCTGAAGTAAAATGGAATGGACAAAACAAAACTATTACTATAACAATGTAGTTAATATATAATAAAATTATATAGACTGATTTATGTATTTAGAAATTGCGACATTATTGTCGCAATTTTTTTATTGGATAAACATTAAATTATACAAAATAATACAGCATAAATATTTATAATTAATTTATAAATTAAGGTGGTGATAAAATG
>UQRG01000144.1 GCA_900543365.1 uncultured Eubacterium sp.
TTTTCATCCAAATTTCCTACAAAGACACTATTGTAATATTATGTATTAATTTAAATAGCTAAATAGTTTTATTAGTGTAAATTTTTTAAATCTTATTTATCAAAAGCAATAGTACCCCCTTGCCCATAATTTTTACTATTAATATTAAAGGTGATTAAGTAACTAAATTACATAATCACCTTTTCATAATTAAATATACAATTATCAATTTAAATTTAAAGTAACTTCTTTTGTTACATTATTAAACAAAATATTATCATTGGTTATTCCCATAGCTGTAACTAAATCTCTCATAGGCAAAAACATAGTGCCATTTTTAATTTCAGCTGAAGTTGACATATTAACCTTATTGCCAGCTAAAGTATACTCACTACTATCCCTTGTAATAACAAGCTCAACATTGTCATTAATTTTAAATGTTGCAATACCATTTGCATAACTAATTTTATCATCAGTTATTCCTATTGCATTTGCTAAAGCCCTCATAGGAAGCATTGTGTAACCATCTTTAATATATGGTGGTGCTAAAAGTTCCTTATTCTGTCCTTTAACACTATAATTAGTATCACCTATTTTAAATTTAATAGTTTTAGCACTATCAACTGACGCAGTAGTTGTTTCCGTTGTGCTTTCTGTTGTAGTAGATACAACAGTAGTAGTTGTTGAAGGCACACTTGTATATAATGAAGAATATTTAGCAACTTGTGCAGTTGAATAATTATCTTCCTCGCCAGAATAAGTAACCTTAACATTTATACTTTTAAACTCACTTGTTGAATTTCTCTCAAGAATAATACCTGTTATTTCAATAGAACCTTCTGAACCACCTGAAATATTGTCTAATATAGTAATACAACCACCTGAGCTAGTTACAGTAAGTTTGCACTTATCTTTAAATCTGCCAGTTGATTTAACATTTGGCAATTTACCACCAGTAAAAATATTAAAACCATTATCAAATGTCAGAGCAATTTTATCTCCAGCTTTATATATCCTATCAGTGTTGTCAGAAAGAGTAATTTTACTCAAAGCACTATATTTACTACTAGCACCATTTGTTGAACTGCTAACTTTAATTTGTATAGGTGGATTATAAACAACTCCAGCCTTGTACTCAGCTACCTTTGTTGTGTTGTTATATTTCTCCCAACCTTCACCTGTGAAACTAACTTCAACTGTTTTAAAACTACTATTATTTGATTTATCTCTTTGTATAATTGGATTTAAGATTTTAATCTCACCGGTTTCCCCAGACTCTATCTTTCCAGTTATTGTTATAACTAACTTTTGGTCGCTATTCTTTTTAAACTGTATTTTACACTTATCCTTAAATTTTCCTGTAGCTTCAATATTTGGTAATTCAGTAAAATGGAAAATACCATTTAATTGAACTTCAAATTGAGTATTTGTAATATAACCTTGAGTTGAAGTATCTGAAATAACAATATTACTCAACTTATTACAATAATCAATTTGTGTATTAGGGTTTTCAGCTCTAATTGACAATTCACCATCTGGACATCTAGCAAACACTACAGTACTATTTTCAATAGTATCAACACCAAAATCAACAATGGCTTTTATTTCCCCTTCACCAGTAATTGTACCTGTAAGAGGAAGTGTTAATGTGTATCCTTCGTAACGCATTCTTGTGCTATATTCATTAAATGTAATACGAATAGTTGTATCATTTAACTTTTCATATACAACGCCAGTACTTTTATCACAATTTACTTTACCAGTCTTGCTATAATCTGACCAAGTTGCACCATCATATTTAACTGTTATACCATTTTTTACAGCAGAAGCATCACTTGGTGCAACTTGTATAGCAAGTTTATTATATGAACTTTCATTTCCTCTTTGATAAATTTTATCCCCCTTGCTACGGGATTTAACTGAACCACTAAGATAACCCCTTGTGTATTTACAAGTAGCATAAGTAACATTACTTTCAGAAATATCATTATAGCCATAATTAACTACAGCAACTATAGATTTCTGAGCCTTTGTAATCTTAGTTTTTAAAGGTATTTTAAATCTATATCCACTTTTTAATGTTTCTTCACTTGCAGCAACTTTTAACTTCATAACATTAGAAGCTGTTAATTCATAAGTTACATTTTCATCTATAGAGCCAGTTTTACCATACCCTTCCCAATTAGCACCATCTAAAGTTATTGTAATTTTTTCATTTAGCACCTTAACTTCACTAGCACTTAAATTTATAATTAACATAGAATCACTTGTAACATCGTTTACATTTAAATTATTTTGCACTTTTCCATCTAATCTTATACCTGCTCCATAAGCTATAGTTGCAAACATCATACAGGTAAAAAATGTTATTAATAATAATGATATTTTTTTCATATAAGTTCTCCTTAAAATCATTAATTACAGTTACATTAATTTATAAATATAGTTATCTTTTTAATATTTTTTTTAACTTATCTGTACATTCAATAATTGACGGTAAAAACGGTAATACGTTTTTAATGGAGTAATTTATTACCCTAAGCCACTTATTATCAACAAAATAATTATCTTTTGGAAAAATCACTTTAGCTTTTTTGCCATTTAATATTTCTGTAAATAAATCATACCACTGCTTTGTAATATTTTCAGGAGAGAATTTTTTAACAAAATCAATACCATTTTTACCATACTGTTCATTTAAAGTTGTATTTTTTAACAATTTTACAATAAGTTTTGGAAAATCTGAATATTTATCAAACAATAAACCGGTTTTTTTATCTCTAACTGTATCAATTAAGCCATACATACGCCTTGTAACCACAGGTATTCCACAAGCAGACATTTCTACAGCACTTATACCAAAAGTTTCAGTTTCAGCAGACGGATTAATAATACCCACAGCTGTATTGTGATAAATTTCACTTTTTTCCTGACCCATTACTCCGTGAAACACAACAGATTTCATTATTTTACCACTATCACTATCATCAATTAGATATGGCATAAACTCATTTTCATATTCTTCATCAGCTATATTATATTTACCAAGTTTAGCATTAGCTAAATATAAATTACCGCCACCTATTATATGAAGTTCAGCTTTTGGCACTTCTTTAATTACATCTTTCCAATACTTAGCCAAAATATGAAAACCCTTTGCTCTAGTCAAACTACCAACATAGGTAACATAAGGCTTATATTCCTTATTTCTGTAAAACTCAGGTAAATCAGCATTAAACATATTATAAATATATGTTGACTTTTTTATTATTCTGTGGTCAATATACTTATCATATTCTTGATGACCAACAAATACCACTCTTACAATATTACTACAATCTGCTATAAGATTGGCTTGTTCAGCAGAAATATAATTATGTGCCCACACAATAGTTTTAACTCCAATTTTATTTATTTTTTTTATTAATTTAGAGTTAATATTTTTTGCATTAACAATAAATATGTCCATTGTTTTTACTTCATCAACAGAATCAAAATTATAAATGTTTCCTACATTAACACACTTTATAAAACTTTCTAAAGGATTATTTCCCTCTCTAAAAAATGTTATATCTATGTCAGAATACATCTTGTTAATATAATGGGCAAGTATAACATACATATATGATGTGCCACCAATACCCGGATTACCTTTAGGGCTATCCATTAAATTTTTATTAACTATTCCATTGTCTTCAAAAAGAAAGCCTATTTTCATAACATCACCATCAAATACTTATAGCATCTTTTAAATATTTCCTTGATTCTTCTATTTTTTCCATAATAACATCTTCGTTATAATTAATTTTTCGGTTGTAATCTACACTTTTATAGTTGTTTATATCCAACTCTGTATTTAATAAACCAAATTTTTCCACAAGTGTATTAAGTCTTGGGTCATCAACTCTTTCACCCTTTTCAACAGTATAAAGACTGAAGAAATTTTTTCTAAATATAATAGAAAATACATTTCCGTGAAAAGAACTTGAAAATACTAATTTAGCATTTTTAATTAATGACAAAAATGCTTCTGGCGAATTATTGTTTGCAAATTTAATTCCATACTTTTTATACTTTATAGATGATGAGGAAGTAGAAAGAGTATATACAGGTAACCCAAGTTTTTCTGATACATACTTCATAATCTGTGCATTTTGTTGTCTGAAACCTACTGAATAAAAGAAAATATAATCTTCTTTAACTA
>UQRG01000145.1 GCA_900543365.1 uncultured Eubacterium sp.
AAGTCACTATCCATAGTATATCCTTTATTATAAGGTGTTATATTAAACCAAACTTGACATAAATACCAAATGTTTTTTGAAAAACTATATAAATGAATTTTTTTAAGTTCATCATTAACATAATTCCAATCAATAATGTCTTTATAGACTTTAATATAGGCAGCAAAATCCATAATCATTCTAAAACCACAGCCTTCATTATAAAAATGTTTTGCACAATGTATAAACATATAAATTAAATGATATTCATTATTAAGTTTTCTTGTAAGTTTTCTATACTCTTTTGTATGAGAAAAACAATCTTTAAGATATTCATCATAGTCAAAACCGTTACCAAGTTCTGACTCTGTAAGTTTTTCGTGAAATTCAATGTGCATATTATTCTTAAAATAGCTCCAATCGCCTTGAACATATTCATCTAATTCATATCCTAAAGATGCCATAATTTTTTCCATCATTTTTCCATCTGACGATTTAATAACAAAGTCCATATCAGACATTGTTCTTAAATCCTTAATAGGATAAAGATTTCTTAAAATATACCCTTTTACAATAATATGTTCTAACAGATTTTCACTTAAAGCATCACTTATTTCATTAAAAATCACTTCTCTTTTTGCACCCAAAATACCACACTGTAACTTTTTTTTAAAAATTTTTGATATAATATTATCAGGCACAGACACATTATTTTTTTCAAAAACATAACCTACAATAGCAGTTACATTATGCAAATCTGCAATTTTAACAATATCTTCAATTTGCGTATTATTTTCTTTGGTGTATTTTTCTTCAAAAAGAAAGGCTTTTAATATTTTAATAAGTTCTTTACTGTTTTCGTACATTGTTTTCTCCTATTGAGATTATTCCAAGGGGATATTAGAACTTAAAAGTATCCTTAAGTCCAAGCCACTTTTGGTCTTTATCACTTAAATTAAGTGTAGTTCCGTCAGCCATTGTGTAGCCTTCTGCTGACGCTGTACCATTATATTCCCCCTTAATACCAAGAGATTCCCAATTTATACCAATTTCCGGGTCATTCCAAGCAAGTCCACCCTCATCACCTGGATGATAAAAATCTGTACATTTATAACAAAATTCAGCTATATCAGAAAGTACTACAAAGCCATGAGCAAATCCCTCTGGAATATAGAACTGTTTTTTATTTTCCTCAGTAAGTTCAACACCAAACCATTTTCCATAAGTTTTTGAATTAGCTCTAAGGTCAACAGCTACATCAAATACACTCCCCTTTACTACTCTTACAAGTTTTCCTTGAGGATACTTCTTTTGAAAATGCAAGCCTCTTAATACTCCCTTTGTTGAACAAGACTGATTATCTTGAACAAAAACCATATTAAGTCCGGCTTCCTCCATATCTTTCTGATTGTATGTTTCCATAAAATATCCTCTTGCATCACCGTGTACAGTAGGCTCTATAACACATAAACCCTCTATTGGGCATTTTGTAACTTTAATCTGTCCCATTTTTATAACACCTCTTTAAATTTTCTTTAAGTATCTTTCAAGGGCATTTTGCCAAGTTGGTAAAGGCTCAAAGCCATTCTCAACTAACTTTGACTTATCAAGTCTGCTGTTAAACGGTCTTGCAGCCTTTGAAAGACCGTATTCCTCAGTAGTTACAGGTATAACATTCACATCTTTGCCTGCTTGCTTAAATATCTCACAAGCAAAATCGTACCAAGAAATATAACCACCCTCATTAGTTGCGTGATAATAGCCATACTTGTCAGTTTCAACCATATCAACAAGAAGTCTTGCAAGGTCGTATGTATATGTTGGTGTGCCAATTTGGTCATTAACAACTCTCAATGTATCATACTTGTCTGAAAGCTTAAGCATAGTCTTTATAAAGTTGTTACCATTTACACCAAACACCCAAGCAATTCTAACAATGAAAAACTTGTCTAAATTGGTACTTACTGCAAGTTCACCCTCAAGCTTAGTTTGTCCATAAACATTAAGAGGCTTGTAGTCCTTGCAATCCGGTTTCCAAGGCTCTGTACCCTGACCGTCAAAAACATAGTCTGTACTTATATAAACCATTTTAATATCAAGAGCCTTACAAACCTTAGCTATATTTTCAGTACCTTTGGCATTTACATTTCTAACCTTTGATATGTTTTCTTCCTCCTCAGCTGAATCAACAGCTGTCCAAGCAGCACAATGAATAACTACATTAGGCTTAACTTCATTTATTACTTTCTCAACAGATGCTTTGTCTGTAATATCCATTTCCTCAATGTCAACACCTATGGCAGTATGACCCCTTTTTTTAAGCTCATTTACAACATCAAAACCTAACTGTCCTTTAACACCTGTTACTAATGCTTTCATATTATCTGCCCTCATACATTTTCTTGTAGTAATCCTGATATTCACCACTTATGATATTTTCCCACCATTCCTTATTATCAAGATACCACTTAATAGTCTTTTTAATGCCGTCAGCAAACTTAGTTTCTGGTAACCAGCCAAGCTCATTATGTATTTTAGTAGGGTCAATAGCATATCTCATATCGTGACCCTTTCTGTCTGTAACATAAGTAATAAGACTTTCCGGCTTATTAAGTTCCTTACAAATTACTTTAACTATATCAATATTAGCCATTTCATTATGACCACCAATATTATAAACCTCTCCTACTCTACCCTTGTGAATAATAAGGTCAATAGCCTTACAATGGTCCTCAACATAAAGCCAATCTCTAACATTTTCACCAGTACCATATACCGGGAGAGGCTTATCATTAAGAGCATTAGCAATCATTAAAGGTATAAGCTTCTCTGGGAAGTGATATGGTCCGTAATTGTTAGAACATCTTGAAATTGTAACAGGAAGCCCATAAGTTCTGTAATAAGCAAGTACAAGCAAGTCAGCACCAGCCTTTGATGAGCTGTATGGACTTGATGTGTGAATAGATGTTTCTTCAGTAAAAAACAAATCCGGTCTATCAAGAGGCAAATCACCATAAACCTCATCAGTAGATACCTGATGATAACGAGTAATACCGTACTTTCTACAAGCGTCCATCATAACTTGAGTACCCATTATATTTGTTTCAAGGAAAATACTAGGGTTTTCAATAGAACGGTCAACATGGCTTTCTGCTGCAAAGTTTACTACAATATCAGGCTTTTCTTCTTCAAAAAGCTTGTAAACTGCATCTCTGTCACATATATCAGCCTTAACAAATCTGAAATTAGGATTATCCATAACAGGCTCAAGTGTTGATAAATTACCTGCATAAGTAAGTTTATCAAGACAAACTATTCTATAATCAGGATATTTGTTGAGCATATGAAAAACAAAGTTACTTCCTATAAATCCGGCACCGCCAGTAACAATAATAGTCATAATTACACCTCTTAATTAATACAAATATTTATTTTCAGCTACCTTTTTAAGGTGCTGACCATAAGCAGATTTACCATATAACTTAGCTGATTCTAAAAGCTTTTCCTTAGTAATCCAACCATTTTTATAAGCAATTTCTTCAATAGCAGAAATCATAATGCCCTGTCTGCCTTCAATAACCTTAATAAATTCAGCCGCCTCATTAAGAGCATCAACTGTACCTGTATCAAGCCAAGCAAAGCCTCTGCCTAAAGTTTGAACATCAAGAGTACCTTCTTCAAGATACATTTTATTAAGGTCAGTTATTTCAAGCTCCCCTCTGGCTGATGGCTTAACCTTTTTAGCCTTTTCAACAACAGTTTTGTCATAAAAATAAAGACCAGTAACCGCATAATTTGACTTAGGATTAGCAGGCTTTTCTTCAAGAGAAACAGCTCGTCCATCTTTATCAAACTCAACTATACCAAATCTTTCAGGGTCTTCAACATAGTAACCAAATACTGTAGCACCACTTTCTTTATTTGCTGCTTCCTTAAGAATTTTACCAAAGCCACTGCCATAGAAAATATTATCCCCCAAAACCATAGCACAGCTATTATCACCTATAAATTCTTCCCCCAATAAAAAGGCTTGAGCAAGTCCATCTGGACTAGGCTGAACCTTATAACTTAAATTAATACCAAAGTTAGAACCATCACCCAAAAGTCTTTCAAAATTAGGCAAGTCTGTAGGTGTTGATATAATAAGAATATCCTTAATACCAGCAAGCATAAGTGTTGATAATGGATAATATATCATAGG
>UQRG01000146.1 GCA_900543365.1 uncultured Eubacterium sp.
GCTTATTAAGTATATCACATCTTTTAGCTTTTGTCAAGAACTTTTTTAACTTTTTTCAAAGTTTTCAGTTCTTGTTTGTTCTCACCTCTCGGTGATAGCTTAATTATTTTAGCACATCTTCACCGTTTTGTCAAGAACTTTTTTCAAGTTTTTTATTTATCATTTATTGTCATTGCTTCGCCAGAAGTGACAACTATAATAGTTTAACATAAGTTCTTGAGTTTGTCAAGAACTTTTTTTATTTTTTAAAAAATTATTTATTGCTTGTTACTATCAACAGCAACTTTGACAGTATAACAAATAAATATACATTTGTCAATATGTTTTTTCATTTTTTTTAAAATCTTACATCTTTTATTATAATTTGAGGATTTCTATAGCCCTTATACTCATTTATATCAAGAAAACACATAGCATCAATAACAAAAAAAGCTCCATTTACACTTTCTTCATCATATCCATTGACACTTAAATATTCTTTCCACAAGTCACAATTATTAAAATCCACAGCCCTTATTCTATCCTTACCATCAGTTATAACTAAAGAAACAATATTTTTTTCTTGACCAACAAATCTAATATTTGTAACATTAACACTTTTAAGGGCATATATAGGTCTTTCATTTCCCTTTCCAAAAGGAGCAAGTATATTGAGCTCATATATACTATCAATATTAATGTCACCAAGTCCCAAGACACTTTCTGCCCTTATACCAGGTTCAAGTTCCTTAATAGACAAAAAGCAATTATCATTAATACTTTTTCTAAAAGTGTCTATATTTTCTTTATCCATACTTAATCCGGCAGCCATAGTATGACCACCAAACTTATTAAGCAGATACTTAACCTCTGTAAGACCTTTAAACATATTATATTTTTCAACAGAACGACCAGAACCTTTTACACCATCACTAGCATTAGTTAAAACTATGGCAGGTCTGCTATATCGTTCCTTTATTCTACCAGCAATTATTCCAGCAACACTTTCGTGAGTATTTTCATCGTATACCACAATTATTTTATCATTAATCAATGCTGTATTTTCAATATTATCTATAATTCTTTCAAGACTATCCTGTGTGATAGCTTTTCTTTTTTCATTAAAATCATTTAAATCATTAGCAAGTTCATTAGCCCTAACTTCATCTTCAGTTACAAAAAGTTCCACTGCTATTTTAGCAGAGTCAAGGCGACCACTAGCATTAATGCAAGGACCAATAACAAAACCAACAGTGTATGAATTAATTTCTTTTATTTCCTTTATTTTAATTAATGTTCTTAGTCCTAAATTAGAACTCCCCTCATTAATAAACTTTAACCCCTGCGAAGCTATTGCTCTATTATCCTCAATCAAATCTACAACATCGCAAATAGTTGCCACAGATGCAAGTTCGCAAAACTCTCTTTTGTTAACCAGTTCTTTGCCTAAATATTCATATAAGCCACATACAAATCTATAACAAAGTCCACCAGCACACATTTGAGTAAAACTATATCCGCAATTTTTTATTTTAGCGTCAACAATGGCATCAGACTTTGGCAAAACCTCTGTTTCATTTTCTACTACAGGTTCGTGGTGGTCAAGAACAATAACTTCAATACCCATACTTTTGGCTATATCTATTTGGTTTAAAGCTGAAATACCATTGTCACAAGTTATAATAAGTTCAGTACCATTATTAATAATATCTTTAACAGCATTTTCATTAAGTCCATAGCCGTCCTCAACTCTATCCGGAATAAAATAATGAACATTAGCTCCAAGAGCTTTTAACGCCTTATACATAATAGTTGTACTCATCACACCATCAGCATCATAATCACCATATATACATATTTTTTTATTTGCTTTTAAAGCCCTTTGAATTATAGAATAAGCCTTAACAACATCTCTTAAATCATTAATATTTTGAAAGTTATATTCTTCAGTATTTATATAATTTTTAATACTATCCTTATTTCTTATTTTTCTATGATACAAAGCATAAGCTAGGGGCTTATTTACACTATAAAATTCCATAAGCTCAGCTGATGAAACTCCACATTTTTTAACATACCAGTTAGACATATTTTTACCTCACAAAAAATAGGCTACCAATATGGCAGCCTATTTAATCAAAATTTATTTTCTTTTATATCTGGCTGTTGCAAGTAAGTACCAAATATTGCCTGAAATAAATACAGATGAATATCCGCCACAAATAACACCAACAGTAATAGGTAAAGCAAACTGCTTAATAGAATCAACACCCCAGATTAAAAGACAACCTGATGCAATAAATACAGTTAAAGAAGTAAATATTGACCTGCCAAGAGTCTTAGTTACAGATGAATCTACAAGAGCTTCAAAGTTATTTCTACCAATAATCTTTCTATCTTCTCTTAATCTATCAAAAATAACAATAGTTGCATTAATAGAATAACCAAGAATAGTAAGAATAACTGCAATGTAGTTATTATTAAAAGGTATTCTAAAGAGTGCATAACTACCTGTTACAATAAGAGCATCGTGGCAAAGAGCTAATACAGCACTTGCACCAATATCAAAATCTTTAAATCTTAAACTTACATAAATAAGCATACAAACACAAGCAACAACAATAGAAATAACAGAATTTTTCTTCATTTCTCTACTGATTGTACCACTTACATCTTGAATAGTAAAGTTAGTATTTTCAATACCATACTTTGACTTTAAAGTTTCTTGTACTTTATCTCTAGTTTCAGTATCGAGAGATTTAGTCTTAATAACCTTGCTAGTTTCCTCTAAAGCCTGAATTTGAGGATTTTCCTCACCTGTAATTTCAGTAATAATCTTACTAATTTCTTCATCAGGCACAGACTTACCTAAATCAACCTGAATAGATGTACCACCTGTATATTGAATATCGTAGTTAAATGCACCATTACCCTTTACCTGATTAAAAATCATTGCGGCAATACCTACAAGGATAATAACTACAGATATAGCAATATAAATAAATCTATATTTTACAATCTTCATAACATTAACCTCCTACTTACCGCCATAGAGCTTAGGGCTCTTAATACCAATGTTTACGCATAAGTTAAGAAGAATTCTAGTAACTATTAATGCAGAGAACATTGAAACAACAATACTTAAAATAAGTGTCTGAGCAAAGCCCTTAATAGGACCAGTACCTAACCATAAAAGAACAGCACAAGCAATAAGAGTAGTAATGTTACCATCAAGAATAGCTGATAATGCTCTATCAAAACCATTGTGAATAGCAGTTTTAACAGACTTACCTGCTCTTATTTCTTCCTTAAGTCTTTCAAAAACAATAACATTAGCATCGACAGCCATACCTATACCAAGTACAATACCTGCAACACCAGGTAAAGTAAGATTTAAGCCAAATAAACTCATTATTATAATATTAATAGCTGTATAACCAACAAGAGCAATATCTGCAAGTAAACCAGGCACTCTGTAAACAACAATCATAAATATAAGTATTAATACAATACCTACAGTACCAGCCTTAACAGATGTTGATAATGAATCAGCACCAAGTCTAGCACCAATAGCATTATATTCAAGAGCCTTTAAACTAAATGGTAAAGAGCCTGATCTAATCTTAGAGGCAAGGTCTTCAGCACCTTGAGCATCAAAATCACCTGTAATAACAGCCTGTCCATTAGTAATAGCAGACTGAACAGTTGGAGCAGAAATAAGCATATCATCCATATAAATACCAATTTGCTTACCAATATTGTTAGCAGTAGCATCAGCAAAAGCCTTAGCACCAGTAGAATCAAACTGAAGTGTAACAACAATAGCATTGTTCTGATAAGCCTTGTCTGCATCTGTAACATTAATACCGTCAACTAAAACTTCACCAGGAGTACCATCATCATTCATTGACCTAAATGTTAAGTGAGCAGCCTCACCAATTTCACTAACTGCTGCCTGAGCATCCTCTACACCAGGAATTTCAACTCTAATCTTGTTTGTACCTTCCTTAGATACTTCAGCATCATAGTAGCCCTTATATGCAACTCTCTGCTGAAGCATTGATATAGCAGCGTCCATATCAGAATCACTAGGAGTCTCACCATTTTCCGGTCCGTAAACGATGTAAACACCACCCTTTAGGTCAA
>UQRG01000147.1 GCA_900543365.1 uncultured Eubacterium sp.
CCATCAGAAAAAGCCCCTGCACCAGAAAAACCTGTAGTTATATGACAATAAGGTTTACAACTCATACAATATCCTGTTTTGCTTTTAGGACAATGTCTATTTTCAACAGAAGCACCCTTTTCAACAATTACTATTTCTTTTTTAGTTCCATTTTTAAGCATTTCTATTGCTGTAAAAATTCCGGCTGGTCCTGCTCCAACAATTACAACCTTTTCACCCATAAAAATATTCCTCCATATAATATCTATAAATTAATTATACCACAAATATATATGATTAAATACAAAAAGCTGCCGTAAAAATAACGGCAGCTGAAAAGTTATTATATAAAAATTATTTGTTCTTTAAATTAAACCAAGCATCAAGACCAAGGTACTGAGCAGTATCTCCAAGCTCATCCTCAATTCTTAATAACTGATTGTACTTAGCAACTCTATCAGTTCTAGCAGGAGCACCAGTCTTAATCTGACCAGCATTTACAGCTAATACAATGTCAGCAATTGTAGTATCTTCAGTTTCACCTGATCTGTGAGATACAACAGCAGTCATATTATTTCTGTTAGCTAACTTAATAGCATCAAATGTTTCTGTAAGAGTACCAATCTGGTTAACCTTAATAAGGATAGAATTAGCAACACCTAAATCAATACCCTTCTGTAATCTCTTAGTATTAGTAACAAATAAGTCATCACCAACTAACTGAACCTTGTCACCAAGCTTTTCAGTAAGCATCTTCCAACCTTCCCAGTCTTCTTCAGCTAAACCATCTTCAATAGAGATAATTGGGAACTTGTCACAAAGTGCAGCATAGTATTCAACCATTTCAGCAGAAGTTCTAGTGATTTCTTCAGCAGCACCAGTTGCCTTAGTTTCACCAGGGAAGTGATATAAACCATCTTCCTCGTTGTATAATTCAGAAGAAGCAGGATCCATAGCGATTCTTATTTCGTCACCAGGCTTATAACCAGCTTTAACAACAGCCTCAAGAATATTTTCGATAACTTCATCAGCTGTAGCACAGTCAGGAGCAAAACCACCTTCATCACCTACACCAGTAGAGTAACCCTTGCTCTTTAATACACTCTTTAATGCGTGATAGATTTCACAGCACATTCTTAAAGCTTCACTAAAAGTCTTAGCACCAACAGGCATAATCATAAATTCCTGTAAGTCAACAGTGTTGTCAGCGTGCTTACCACCATTCATAATGTTCATCATAGGAACTGGTAAAGTTTTAGCATTGAAACCGCCAAGGTACTGATATAAAGGCATATTTAAAGCTTCAGCAGCTGCTCTAGCTACAGCAATAGATACACCAAGGATAGCATTAGCACCAAGCTTAGCCTTGTTTGGAGTACCGTCTAAAGCAATCATAGCTTCATCAATAGCAACCTGATCTAAAGCATTCATACCGATAACTTCATCAGCAATGATATCGTTAACATTGTTTACAGCATCAAGAACACCCTTACCGCAGTATCTGTCGCCACCATCTCTCATTTCAACAGCCTCAAACTGACCTGTAGAAGCACCAGATGGAACAATAGCTCTGCCCATTACCTGATTACCAGAACCATCATCAACAACAACCTCTACTTCAACAGTAGGGTTAGCTCTTGAATCAAGGACCTCTCTAGCGTAAACATCAACAATTTCTAAATAACCTTTCATTTTTGTTTCTCCTTTCAAAATTGTCATTTGAAATAATTATAACCTATTTTGTAAAAAAAATCTACAAAAATATAACAAATTTTTATTAAATTTATTTAAAATAAATTTAAACGGTTTCAATGGAATTATTTTACAATCAAAGAATGACCTGTCATTTCCTTAGGCTGTTCTAAATCCATCATATCAAGTAAAGTTGGAGCAATATCACAAAGTTTACCATCTTCCATAATACCCTTAGCCTTAGGGCAATTAATAATAATAAATGGAACAGGATTAGTTGTATGTGCAGTAAAAGGCTTACCTGTTTCATAGTCAACAAGCTGGTCACTATTACCGTGGTCAGCACAAAGGAACATTTGACCGCCGTGCTTAATAAGTGTGTCTACGACCTTACCTACACAAGTATCAACTGTTTCAACTGCATTAATAGCTGCATCCATAATACCAGTATGACCAACCATATCAGGATTAGCATAATTAATAATTATTACATCATACTTTTCACTTTCAATAGCTGCAATAAGTTTATCAGTTACAGCTAAAGCACTCATCTCTGGCTGTAAATCATAAGTAGCTACCTTTGGAGAAGGTACGAGAATTCTTTCTTCACCTTCATTTGGTTCTTCTACACCACCATTAAAGAAAAATGTAACATGAGCATACTTTTCTGTTTCAGCAATTCTAGCCTGTTTTAAGCCCTTATTAGCAAGATATTCTCCTAATGTATTATTAATAGATTCCTTTTTGAAAGCAACTTCCTTATTTTGAATAGTTACATCATAATCTGTAAAGCAAACAAACTTAACAGGGAAGTATCCATTAGTTCTTTCAAATCCCTTAAAATCAACATCACAAAAACATCTTGTAATCTCTCTTGCTCTATCCGGTCTAAAATTAAAGAAAATAATAGAATCATTTTCTTTAATAGTTGCAACTGGAGAACCATTTTCCTTAATTACACAAGGAACAACAAATTCATCATAAACTTCTTTGCTGTAAGATGCAGCCATACATTCATCTGCAGAATCAGCAGTATCTCCCTGACCAAGAACCATAGCATTATAAGCCTTTTCAACTCTATCCCATCTATTATCTCTATCCATAGCATAGTATCTACCAGAAATAGTAGCAACCTTACCTACGCCAATTTCTTTCATCTTGTTTTCAAGTTCAGCAATAAAACCTCTTGCAGATGCTGGAGGAGTATCTCTACCATCAAGGAAGCAATGAACAAATACTTTTTCAAGACCGTTATCCTTAGCAAGTTTTACTAAAGCATAAATATGGCTTAAATGGCTGTGAACACCACCAGTTGAAAGTAAACCAAATAAATGAAGTGCAGAATTGTTTTCTTTACAATTCTTAACAGCATCAAGCAATGCTTCATTTTTAAAGAAATCCCCATCTTCAATTGCCTTAGTAATCTTAGTTAAATCCTGATAAATAATTCTACCAGCACCCATATTAAGATGACCAACTTCAGAATTACCCATCTGACCGTCTGGTAAACCAACAGCTAAACCACTTGCATAACCCTTAGCAAAAGGGTAATCTGACATAAGTTTGTCAATAACAGGAGTCTTAGCTTGTTTAACAGCATTACCTTCCACCTTGTCATTAAGACCAAAACCATCTAAAATCATTAAAACAGTAGTTTTTTTACTCATTTTTGTTTTTTCTCCTTTTGTTTCTAAAAAAATCACTTAACATCAACATTAACAATGTTAGCAAAGTCTTCCTTAAGACTTGCACCACCAACAAGACCTCCATCAATGTCAGGCATCGCAAAAAGTTCATTGGCATTCTTGCCATTTACACTGCCACCATATAAAATTCTTGTTTTTTCAGCGATTTTTTCACCGAACATTTCGCCAATACACTTTCTGATTTCAAAGCAAATTTCCTGTGCCTGGTCAGTTGTAGCATGCTTACCAGTGCCAATAGCCCAAATAGGTTCATAAGCAACAACAACACTTTCAGCCTGCTTATCAGTAAGATTTTTGAGAGCTTTCTTTACTTGAATTCTGATTTTTTCAATAGTAATACCATCTTCTCTTTCTTCAAGAGTTTCGCCTACACATACAATAGGTATGATGCCATATTCAAAGGCTTTTAAAACCTTTTTATTAACAATAACATCATTTTCCTTAAAGTAACTTCTTCTTTCTGAATGACCGACAATTACATATTTTACGCCAATTTCCTTAAGCATAGTAGCAGAGGTTTCACCTGTATATGCACCACAGTTTTCATAGTGTAAATTTTCAGCACCAAGCTTGATATTAGTATGTAAAATAGACTCTGCAACTGCAATAAGGTTAATAGCAGGTACACAAAGA
>UQRG01000148.1 GCA_900543365.1 uncultured Eubacterium sp.
TACAATTATAACCAATATTGCCAAAGAAAACAAAATAGATATTGAAAATACTCTTTATTTAACAACAGAACATATTAACTACAATACTGAAATAAAACATCTTAAAGATAATTATTTTAAATACAAGCCAAAAGAATATAATAAAGAAGTTAAAAATATAAGTATTTATCAATTTAACAATATGTACCAAGAAATTGATAAAATATTAAGTGAAGTAAATAAATTAATACAGCTTAATAACTATAGATATAGAGATATTGCATTAATAATAGGAAATAGTGATTATGAAGTGCCTTTATCAATAGCTTTGAAAAAGTACAACATACCTAACTTTCTTGATAGCAGAAAAAATATTTTTTCACACCCACTTATTACTCTTATGACTTCAGCTATAGATATTATTGCTTATAATTATGACAATGATGCTATATTTAAATTTCTTAAAACCGGCTACACAGAAATAACATTTGATGAAATATTTGACCTTGAAAATTATGTAATAGCTAACGGCATTAACAAATATAAGTGGAATATAGAATGGAAATACGGCTTTAGAGATGAAAAATATATCGATAAACCTGACAAAGCTGATATTGAATATATTAGAGATAGTTTATTTGACATACTTTCCCCATTGAAAAATAATTTTACACCAAATAAAAAGGCTTTAGTTAGTGAAATAACAAAAGCTCTATTTGAAGTTTTATATAACATTAATGTTAAAGAAAGACTAAAAAAAGAATTTGAAACAGCTGTTGAAAACAAGGATAATGTTAAATCTGCTATAAATAGTGAAATTTGGAACACTGTTGTAAGTGTAGCAAACACTATGACAGATATTTTAGGTGATGAAAAAGTAACATTCAAAGATTATTCAAAGATACTTAAATCAGGACTTAATACTGCCACTATAGGTATTTCTCCACCTACACAAGATTATCTGATTATTGGAAATATGGAAAGAACAAGATTACCTAATATAAAGGCTATGTTTGTTTTAGGAGCTAATGAAGGAAATATTCCCTTAATATTAACAGAAAAAGGAATATTTAATGATGATGAAAAACACATTATGAAAGAACATAATGTTGAACTTGCTCCAGACATTGTTCAAATGACTAACAACGGTAGGCTGGGAATATATATGAACTTAATTAAGGCAACTGAATATTTAATATTAAGTTATCCTACAGGTTCAATAACAGGCAAAAGCCTTATGGCTTCTTCTGTTATAAACAAAATAAAAAAAATTTTCCCTACAATAAAAGAAAATATTTTTGAAAATGTTGAAATAGATGATATTCTTACCTCAAAAGAAATAGCCTTTAACACACTTATTAAAGCTATTGAAAACAATGAAAAAAGTGACTTTATAAATGACCTTTATTGGTACTTTATAAATAACGATGAATATTTAGAAAAACTAAATTCTATAAAAAAAGGCTTAATTAGTCAAATTTCTATTGATTATCTCGATGAAAAACTTTTGCCAACACTTTGGAATGAAGTTTTGGAAAAAGGAAGTGTATCCAAATTAGAGTCCTACGCTGCTTGCCCTTTTAGATTTTATATGAACTATATTTTAAATGCAAAGGAAAAATCTATATACAAATTAAAATATAATGATATTGGTTCTCTTACTCACAAAATAATGGAGGAATTTTCAAAACATATAAAAAAATCCGGTATATCTTGGGAAAATGCTGATAAAAAATATACTGATAATTTTGTAGATAAACATATTTCAGAATTTGTAAGTAATATAAACAGTGATATATTTGAAAGTGGCAGAAATTCAGCTGTTTTAAACAAAATAATAAGGGCTACAAAACTAAGTCTTTGGGCAAATGTAGAACAAATAAAAGCAAGTAAATTTAAGCCAGACAGCTTTGAAATCACCTTTGGCAGAGGTAATTCTAAAATTCCTGCTATTGAAATTGAAGTAGACAAAGGCAAAATATTAAAACTAAATGGTGCTATTGATAGGGTTGATAAAATGCTTAATGACGGCTCAATATATGTTAAAATTATAGATTATAAAAGTTCATCAAAAAGCCTTGATATTAATCAAATATACTATGGACTTCAACTACAGCTTATGCTTTATATGAATACATTAGTGCAAAGTAACAATTATGAGGCTGGGGGTATGTTTTATTTTAAGATAAATGAACCCGACCTTATAAATGCAGAAGATAACAAATCTGAGTTATCATTATATGATTTTATGTTAAATAGAATGGCTTTAAAAGGAATGTTTGACGAGAACTTAACAGAAGACCTTAATATTGCCAAAATCAATGTAATTAAACGAAATAAACCAGTTGAAATATTAAGAGATATTGATATAGACAGTAACAGCAAATTAAACAGTTTAACATTAAAAAAGCTTTTAGATTATTCAGAAGACATAGTTAAGCATATAGGTAATGAAATGTCTAAAGGCAATATTGAAATAAGTCCTTACAAATATGATAAAAAAATGCCTTGTGATTACTGTCCTTATGGTATTGTTTGTGATTTTGCCAACAGTGACCAAGAAAAATTAAGGTGTATTCAAAAAAGCGATGCACAAATTTGGGATGAAATAATTGGTAGTAAAAAAGAAAAATAATAAAAAAGTTCTTGACAATATATTTTAAATATGTTATTATATCAAAAGTGCCGTAGACAGCAGGTGACATTATGTCGTAACGGTTTTTCTACCTGCCGAGGATACATTGATTTTGTATTTACCTCCCTGTCTATAGACAGGGATTTTTTATACGGCTTTCAGGAAGGCTAGTCCTTCCTATAAAATTTATAGGAGGTGTAAATAATGGCTAAGGTTGCTGAAAAGCAGGTTGTTGTAAACGAAATTAAGGAAAAGCTTGAAAAGGCTAGTTCTGCTGTATTAGTTGATGCCAGAGGTCTTACAGTTGCAGAGGATACTGCACTTCGTAAGCAGTTAAGAGAAGCTGGTGTTGATTACAAGGTTTACAAGAATACTATGATGAATTTAGCAGTAGAAGGTACTCAGTTTGAGGGCTTAAAGGATTATTTTGAAGGTCCTAGTGCTATTGCTATTTGTTACGAAGACCCAACTGTTGCAGCTGGTATTATGAACAAGTTTATGAAGGGTGCTAAGGCACTTGAATTCAAGGCTGGTGTTATTGAAGGTACTTGCTACGATGCTAAGGGTATGGCTGCTGTTGCTGATATTCCATCAAGAGAGGTTCTCCTTTCAAAATTATTGGGCAGCTTCAAGTCACCTATGGGTTCTTTTGCAAGAGTTATCAAGGCTATTGCAGACCAGAACGGCGAAGCTACAGAAGAAACTACAGAGGCTTAATTACAAGTTTAAATGTTTCAAGCTTTGTATTGCAGTTTAAAACTGCTTAAATTGAACTATTTATAGTCTAAAACAAATATTAAAATGACGGAGGAAATTTAAAATGGCTAAGTTATCTATTGAAGAAATTATTGCTGCTGTTAAGGAACTTACTGTTCTTGAACTTAACGATTTAGTAAAGGCTGCTGAGGAAGAATTCGGCGTATCTGCTGCTGCTGGTATGGTAGTTGCTGCTGCTGGTGCTGGTGCTGGTGCTGCTGAGGACGAAAAGTCTGAATTCGATGTAGAATTAACAGATGTTGGTTCTGAAAAGATTAAGGTTATCAAGACTGTTAGAGAAATCACTGGTCTTGGTCTTAAGGAAGCTAAGGAAGTTGTTGATGGTGCTCCTAAGATGCTTAAGGAAGCTGTATCTAAGGAAGAAGCTGAGTCTATCAAGGCTAAGCTTGAAGAAGTTGGCGCTAAGGTAACTTTAAAGTAATTTAATTTATACATCCTACAAAAGCTGTCATTTTTATGACAGCTTCAGATTGTCGATAAACCCAGTTTCAAATTAGAAACTGGGTTTATCATTGTAAAAATATATTCAATTAAGGATAAATTTTCAAATAT
>UQRG01000149.1 GCA_900543365.1 uncultured Eubacterium sp.
TAGAGGTTATATTTAATGGTAAAAAGAATCTTTTATCCAATATGCAGATAGATAATGAATGGAAATTTGAGCCACATGATATGTGGAAAGAGTATGAGAATTGATAAGTTTACATTTATATTAAATATTATAATATAAATATGTGAATTGAGAGAAAATTATATAATTAAGGAGTTTTGCATATTATGCAAAAAATATATATATGAAAATATTATTAGTGACAGGTGCGATATATGCTCAAAATTCAAGCAGAAAGCATTTTACAGGATTAGATTATGTCGTTACACAGATTGGTCAATCATTATCAAATGATAATGAAATTGTATTTTTTACAACTTCACCAATAGGAGAAAAATCGGTGGTTGATGGATGTAAGGTTTATTCTTATAGTAATATGAGCGTTATTCCATATATATTAAAGGTTGGTTTGAAAAAATACGCAAATGTAATGAAGATGAAATGCTCTTTTAAAGAAAAAATAAAAAATGCTAGAAGTATGATAATTGCTGAGTATTTTGAAAGTATTATAGAAAAAGAAAAACCGGATATAATTCATATAAATGGTATTACATATGGTAATTTATTATGTGCTAATAAAGCTGCAAAAAAATATTGTACAGCATACACATTACATGGATTATCATATAAATCGAACGAATGCTCGGATTTTCAAAAAAATATAGAAAAAAGTTTTATTAGATCTGCATTAGAAAAAAATATAAAATTTAGTGTGGTTAGTTCCGGTGTCTTAAAAAATATAGAAAATGATTTTAAAAGAAAATCAAATGCTTATATAATAAAAAATACAATTGATATTAAAAAAAGTGGCAAGAATAGAGAGTTATTAAGGAAAAAATATGGAATACCTAATGATGCGAATGTTTTAATATGTGTAGGTTCCATTGGACAAAGAAAAAATCAAGTTCAAATTATTAGAGCATATCAATTATTACCAGATGAATATAAAGAAAAGTTATACATTATATTAGCAGGTAAAAATAATATAAAAGGATATATTAATAAAGAGATAGAAAAAATAAATATAAAAGATAGAGTAATAATAACGGGATTTGTAGATAAAAATACATTAGCAGAATTATATGAAATATCCGATGCAAATATTGTAGTTAGTAAAAGTGAAGGATTTGGTTTATCAATAATTGAAGCAGGATATTTTGGATTACCAACAATAATGTATAAAGATTTAGATGCATATGAAGATGTGTATTTTAAAGGTGGTTTTACTATTGTAGAAAATCGAGAAGATAAAAATGTTAAAGATGCAATTATAGAAACATTTAACACCGATTGGAACAAGAATTTTATAAAAAGAGAAGTTGAAAAAAATAAAAAGGATTTAAAAAATCAATATATAAGATTTTATAATGATGCGATCAAAGAATGCGTTTTTTTAGATATAAATAAAATAGTTAAAGAGGTGAATTGCTTTGAAAATGAAATTTAAAGTATCACAATTGAATATGCTCGAAGATTGTGGCTTTTTAGAAATCTTTTTACCTTTTTATGTCATTTTGTCATATTATGTACTTCCAGCAGTAAGTTCAATTGGTATGCTTATAATTTATATGTATGTTTTAGTTAGAATCATAAAAAGTATTTTGATTAGTAATGATGTTGTATATGTAAATAAATTATTGTTGATATTCGTTGTATACGCTATTTGTACGCAACCATTCATATTTATGGTGTATGGCGGATTTAACAGCTCAAGATTATTTAATTTATTTGCAATAATAATGATGTTTTTAGTCATATGTGTTTGTACGCAAAAAATTAATTTAGATGCATTTTTTAATGTGTACTTAATTGTAGGTTTCATATGTTCGATAGCAATAATTTTTCAAAGTCTACAACTTTATGTACTTGGAATGAAAGTATATCCAATAGTCTTGTTGCCAATAGATACAAGTAGTTGGTTTAATGGGGGAACTAGACCTTGCGGTTTTTTTCCAGAGCCACAAGCTTATGCAACATATATTTTGCCACTTTTATATTATCAATTAAAAAAGCATAATTTAAAATGGGTTGTATTTTTTTCAATATCAATATTATTTTCTACATCTTCGCTAGGTATAATTGCAGTGGTGTTATTGTTTGGATATTATTTAATGTCATCTAATACGAATAAAGTATTTAAAATTGGAGCAATTATTTTAGGATTAGCAATATTTTTAGTGATAAGACAAACCACAGTGTATGATTATGCTATAAGTAAAATTCTAGATATTGATATTACAAATAATACAAGATTATCACATGGTTTTGATGTATTTAATAAACTTTCTTTTGAACAAAAAGTTTTAGGTATAGGAAAAAATAATTTGACATATTTTCTTTCTGAAGAAAGAATTGTACTTACAGATAGAGTTAGTATATTAATGAGAAATTCAGCATATATTACATCTATTTCAGATATATTAGTAGGATTTGGTGTTATAGGATTATTAATATATATTTTATTTATTGTTAAACAGATAATTACATATGATGATAAAATGTTTATTTTTTTATTACTTGTATTGTCTTTTGCTCAAACTATTTTTTTAAATTCAGCATGGATTTTTTGGATGGTTATATATTTCAATATGATTGATATTAAATCAACAGATTTTTATAAAATTCGAATAAAATAAAAGGTAATGAATATGGCAAAAACAAATGGTAATTTTTATAAAAAATCCTTACAACTTGCGTTTATATCAATATTATGCCAAACTGTAAATTTAGTAAGAGATGTTTTTTTAGCAAAATCATTAGGAGCAAGTAACTTAAATGATATATATCTGATATCACAATCAACAATATCAATGTTTGTTTCAATGGTTAATTCGCCGTTGGCAACAGCGTATGTTCCAGTAACAACTGAGTATTTTGTATCAAAAGATAAAAGAGAAAGAAATAAATTCATTAGTAAAGTATATGGTGATATATTTATACTTTCACTTGCAATTATGGTGATTAGTTATTTATTTATCAATCCAATAACTCAAATGGTTGCCCCGGGTTATGAGGGCAGTGATAAAATTATTTTAATTAAAATGATATTATTACAGATGCCTATAGTATCAATAAATATGTTGAGAGGAATAAATAGAGGCAATTTTCAAATATTACAGAAATATAATATTAGTGAAGTGACTAATGTTATACCCTACTGTGTTATGGTATTATATCTGATTATATTTAATGTTAATAGCAATATCTATATTATAGGAATAATACTTACAGTTACGACATTTATTTCTATTATACCTGAATTGATTATTTTAAGAAAAAATGGTGTTGAATTTAAGATGTCAATAGGAATAACCAATGACATAAAAATAATGATAAAAATGATGTTGGCAACAATTATTGTTACAGCTGTAAGAGAAGTAAACGTAGTTACAGATAAAGCATTTGGTTCAATGTTAGAAGAAGGTAGTGTTACAATGTTATCTTATGGAAGTAAGATAACGGTGGTTTTTGTGAGCTTAGTAAGTACAGCAATAAGTGTAGTAGGATTTACAGATATTGCACGTTTGAAAAATCAAAATGACAAAAAGGGTGTATTAAATATAATAGAAAAATCTTCTAATATTATAAATTTGATTATAATTCCATTAGCATTTTATTTAATTGTTTTTTCAAATGATGTTATAAAGATATTATTTGAAAGAGGAAATTTTACATCAGCTCAGACAAACATAACTGCAAATATTATGCGTTGTTATGCTATAGGTTTATTAGGTTATGGTTTTCAAGATGTTTTTACTAGAGCATTACATGCTTATAAGATTGTTAGGTGTACAATAAAAGCATCAATTATAATGGTGATAATAAATATCATATTAGATTTTTTGTTTTTTAAATCAATAGGAAGTTATGGAATTGCTTTAGCTTCATCATTGGCAATTTTATGTGTAATTCCTAT
>UQRG01000150.1 GCA_900543365.1 uncultured Eubacterium sp.
GAGTATCCTTAATAGCAGCAGTCAAAAGTTCTGATGCTGACGCACTGTTTTCATTAACCAAAACAACTAAAGGAATATCAATTTCTCCCTTAGTAGAATTAATATACTCTTTTTTACCGTTTTTATCCTCTGTATAAGTTATAACACCTTCAGGAACAATATCATCAGCAATTTTAGTAACAATGTCTAACAGTCCACCAGGATTGTTTCTAAGGTCAATAATAAGGCTCTTAATATTTTGTTTTCTAAGATTGTCATAAACAGCCTTATACTGGTCATAAGTTACAGATTCAAAGCCCTCAATTTTAATATAACCAATAGAATTATCAATAATAGTACCACCGACAGTTGGCACATCAACATCTTTTCTTGTTACATCAACATCAAATATTTTTTCTCCCCTTTTAATAGTAAGAGTAACCTTTGACCCTTCCTCACCCCTTATGTTACTAATAGCCTGGTCATAATTGTCATAATTAACAGCCATATTATTGACCTTAAGTATTTTGTCATTAGGCTCTAAACCAGCTTCAGATGCAGGTGAATCTTCGTAAAGTGAAACTATGTAAATAGAATAGTCGTCAACATTGATTGAAGTTTTGCACCCAATACCTACATAGTTGCCACTTGTGCTTATTTTATAACTTTCAAAATCGTCTTTAGATATATATCTGGAATATTTATCAGTGGCAAGAGCAACCATACCTGTGTATAAACCATCAAATATTTTTTCATTTTCCAAGTTGCCTACATATTGGTCATTCATAAGATTGTATATAGCTTTAGCTTTAGCCTCATAGTTATAGTCCTTTTTTATAAATATTTTATAACTAAGACTAACTGTATTAAAAACTAAAAGCACCATAATAGCAATCATAATTCCAATTACTATACCTTTTCTAGTGTCAGAACTGATTTTTTCCCTTTCATTGATATGATTTAAATCATCATTGTTCATATTACACTCTCCTTTATATTATTGTATTAGCCCATTTCAATTTAAGAACTCTAGCTTCACTAAAAAACATTTTTACAAATTCTTCCATATAAACCATTGCAAAAGTATAATAAATAGGCAAGCCTAATATCATTGAACCTAAAAATGCCATAGGAACACCAATTAACCACACACTACCCATATCAAGTATAAGTCCGGCAAGAGTATCCCCTCCACTTCTTAAAATACCTACAATAATATTATAATTAATGTTTTTAATAACTATGCCAACAGCTACAATATAAAGCATATACAAGGCATATTTTCTACCTTCTTCATTAATATCAAAAAGACCAACAATTAAATGGGCAAATAAAGCAAGAATTACACCTGATGTAATTGAAAAAATATTTGTTATTACTTTAGATTTTTTAGCATAATCAATAGCTCTATCTCTGTCACCAGCACCTAAAGCATTGCTTAAAACAATGCCTGAGGCTGCTCCAACACCAAAGCCTGCTACTACAAAAAGATTTTGAACAGAACTTGCAACTTGAACTGCTGCTTGAGCTACTGTACCACTATATTTGTAAGCAACATTGTATGTTGTTGTGCCTAATGCCCAAAAGAACTCATTTAAGAAAACAGGCATTGCAATAACAAAGTATTTTTTAACAAAAGCACTATCAGCACTAAAATAGTCTTTAACAGCACCTACAATAGGCAATTTTCTACTAAATATAAGCATCAATTGTACTGTCATTTCAGTACTTCTTGCACACAATGTACCATAAGCAGCACCTTTTACACCCATACCCATTTTAAATATAAAAATATAGTTAAATATAACATTTAAAACTAAAGAAATAAAGGTAGTAACCATTGGCTGACTTGCCTTTCCAATAGCCTTAAGAGATACATTGACAACATTAATAAAAGCTGTAATTAAATAGCTTATAGACACAATTTCCAAATATCCTTTGCCTAACTCAATAACATTGGCATCATTTGAATATATGCTTAGTATTTTCTCTGGCATAAATCGTGCTGCTATAAAGAAAATAAGAGCAAAGGTTTCAACAAAAATAGTTGCTATACCCAGTACTCGCCTAACACCCTTAATATCCTTGTTGCCCCAATATTGAGCCATAAATATTGTTGCACCACTACATATTCCAAAGCTGCAAAGATTAAATAAAAAGAAAATTTGATTACTCAATCCAACGGCAGTTACGCTTTCAGCTCCAAGTTTACCTGTCATAAATGTATCCATAATATTAATAAGAGAGTTTAAAAGCTCATTTAATATTATAGGCAAAGCTAACGACGATAAATTCCTTAAAAACACTTTATCCTTAAATAGTTCTCTCATATTTCAATTTCCCCTTGCAAATTTATTTACTATAAGCTATCATAACACTATAAGGATGTTTTTGCAATAGATAAAATATTATAAAAGAAGGGAAGAATTTTTATGTTAGGTAATAAAACGGTTTTTGTAACCGGTTCATCAAGAGGTATTGGAAAAGCTATTGCTACTATATTTGCTGTGGAGGGCTATAATGTAGCTATAATGTGCAACCACTCAAAAAAAGAACTGCTTGAAACAGAAAAGGAACTTAAAGTTTATAATCCCAATATTCTTGCCCTTGTTGGTGATTTGGCAGACTATAACACAGCTAAAAATGCTGTAGCTCAAATTGAAAAAAAGTTTGGCTGCATTGATATTCTTGTTAATAATGCTGGTATATCTTACATAGGTCTTTTTAATACAATGCACCCTGTAGAATGGAAAAAGATAATTGATACTAATTTAGGCTCTGTTTTAAACTGTACTCATTGTGCTGTTCAAAATATGATAAGAATTCATAGAGGCTCTATTATTAATATATCATCAATGTGGGGAGAATTAGGTGCATCTTGTGAAGCTGTTTATTCTGCCACTAAGGGAGCTGTTAATACATTTACTAAAGCTATGGCTAAAGAACTTGCACCAAGTAATATTAGGGTTAATGCTATTTCTTGTGGTGTAATTGATACTAAAATGAATTCTTTTCTATCTCCTGCCGAAAGAATGGCTTTACAAGAAGAAATACCTTTAGGCAGATTTGGTACTGCTGAGGAAGTTGCTAAACTTGCCCTTTATTTGGCTGAAAATGACAGTGCTTATATTACTGGACAAATTGTAAGTATTGACGGTGGTATGAGTTAATGTTTTTATGGGGTAATTAATTTCAGCCTACTTATATAGCAATTACTAATTACCCCTAACAATTAAATCTATACATTAATTCAAAGTGTCAAAAAACTTATGTAATGAAAAAAATAACATTTTGGATATATAACTTCCATTAGTTTTGCAGACTTTAATCTCAAAAGGAAATACCATATTTTTAAGTCTGTGGACTTTTTTTCAACAACCTGATTAATTATCACCTGTATTAAATACAACTTCTTTTCCTACCTCTCCCATATATATATACACTTCATCTTTACCTAATTTATATTGTTTAGTTCTTTCAAAGGTCATACTTTGGCAATCATAATGAATACTTTGACCTGTCATTATTTTGGTAAGCTCATTTATAGCCTCTTTTCTACTATTGCAAATTTTGCAAAAAGGTATCATAAATTCATCACCACTTTTAGTATTTATCCACATTGAAGCAACAACCTGTCCATTTGATTTATATGATATAATACAAGTCATTTTTAAATACATATTACACCTTCTTTCCAAAGGGTGCAAAATAGGGTGTAAGTTGGGTGCAAGTTTCTACTCTTAATTTTTGGCTTAAATACTGGTATTTTACCCTTAAGGTGTAAAAGGTGTAATATTTTCTTGTTCTCTTATAATAATACTAATATACTATTTGTTTTTTCAATATATTTTTTTACACTTTTT
>UQRG01000151.1 GCA_900543365.1 uncultured Eubacterium sp.
TATGAACACTATGACCATTTACAGATATAATTTTATCTCCAACCTCCAAACCAATTTTATACGCTGGAGAGCCTTCACTTACATTAGTTATACCTGTACCAAGAACTGGACCACACAAACTAATAATCACCATAAGTAAAAAAGCAAGCACAAAATTCATAAAAGGTCCAGCAAAACAAATAAGTATTTTTTGTATAGGAGTAGTGTCATTAAAAGAAATAACATCATCTCTGCCTTCAACTTCTTCTTCCATACGACAAAAACCACCTAAGGGCAAAAGTCTTATGTTATATGCAGTATCACCTTTTTTAAAGCCCCACAATTTAGGTCCCATACCAACAGCAAATTCAGATACAAGAACATTAAATTTCTTAGCAACTACCATATGCCCAGCTTCGTGAATTACAACGATAACAGTAAAAATCAATAAAGTCAATATTATAGACAATTATTTCACCCCTAAAGTCTTAGTATATTCTCTAGCCCACTTATCAGCCTCAAGAACATCTTTAATAGTATAGTTATATTTTACAGTATATGCACTCATTGCCATTTCTATAAGTTTTGGAATATCTATAAACGAAATTTCTCTATTTATAAATCTGGCTACAGCAATTTCATTAGCTGCATTTAAAACAGTTGGCATAGTTCCACCTGTTTTAATTGCCTTATAAGCAAGTGAAAGGCAAGGGAATTTGTCAATCTTAGGCTTTTCAAATGTTAAATTGTTATATTCAAAGAAGTTAATCTTAGGAAAAGAATTTTTAACCCTTTTTGGATATGTAAGTGCATATTGTATAGGCACCTTCATATCCGGTAAACCAAGCTGTGCAATTACAGCTCCATCTTCATAGCCAACCATTGAATGAACTATACTCTGCGGATGCACTACAACCTCAATTTGTTCAAGGTCAACATTAAAAAGCCACTTAGCCTCAATAACTTCAAGACCCTTATTCATAAGCGTAGCAGAATCAATGGTAATTTTTTTACCCATATTCCAATTAGGATGCTTTAAGGCATCATCAACTGTAACTTTAGATACATCATCCCAAGTTCTAAATGGACCACCAGATGCTGTAAGAAAAATTTTATCTATTTTGTTCCCCTCATTACCTTGTAAAGATTGAAAAATAGCTGAATGCTCACTATCAACAGGATACATTTTTACATTATTTTCCTTTAAAAGTTTCATAACAAGTTCGCCTGATGTAACAAGAGTTTCCTTGTTAGCTAGAGCAATATTCTTCTTAGCTTTTATTGCCTCAACTGTAGGCACAAGACCAATGTTTCCTACAACAGAATTAACAACTGTATCAGTACCAACTACTGTTGCAACTTCAATAAGTCCGTCCATACCAGTTGTTACCTTAACATCAATATCAGTGATTCTTGATTTAAGTTCTTCAGCCTTTTCACTATTCATTACACAGACAAGTTCAGGCTTAAACTCTCTTATCTGTTTTTCAAACAAATCTATTCTTGTATTAGTACTCATAGCCTTAACATTGATACCACCAATATCTCTTATTACATCAAGAGTTTGAGTACCAATAGAACCTGTTGAGCCTAATATTGCCAAATTTTCTGTCATTTTTACACCTCTATTAAATAGTTAATATTAAACTAAATACTAATGCTGTATAAGGCAATGTAAACAAAACAGAATCAAATCTGTCTAATACACCACCGTGACCAGGCATTAATTTGCCATAATCTTTAATACCAACATATCTTTTAATGCTGGATGCTGCCAAGTCGCCAAACTGAGCAAACACTGAACCAACAGCACCTACTAAAGCCATTATGATTATTTCAACAACAGATGAATTTAAAACTATAGCTGAATATATAACCGTAAGTATAGCAGATGTAACAAAACCACCTACTGCACCTTCAACAGATTTTTTAGGACTAAGTTCAGGAGTTAATTTATGCTTACCAAATTTTGAACCTATAAAATAAGCACCTGTGTCACTGCCAAAGGCAAATATAAACGGAAGCCAAACTATAGTCATACTAACTTCTCTAAGATACCAAGTAAAGCTAAGTAAAACACCTAAATAGAAAAATCCAAATACAGTAATTGCACCATCGTGAATATTGTTGGTTTTATGACATATTACCATTATAAACATAATCAAAATAATTGCCATAGAAAAAAACATAAGTAATGTGTTAGTGTCAACATTATTAAACCAACTAACAAAATAAAATCCTTCCATAACAAAGCCAACTATATGCACAACCTTAACTTTACCGGAAACAGCCTTATAAAGCTCATACATACCAATAAGAGAAAGTACAAAAACTGCACATCTTAAAGGTAAACCTCCAAAAATAATAAAAAATAAAAGTAAAGGTATTGCTACTAAAGCAGATATAATTCTAACAGCCATTACTTCGCCTCATTTCTGCCGCCAAAGCGTCTATCTCTATTTTGATAACTACTTATAGCCTCTTTAAAGTCATCAATATTAAAGTCAGGCCATAATTTTTCAGTAATATAATATTCAGAATAAGCACTTTGCCACATAAGGAAATTACTTGTTCTAAGTTCACCACTAGTTCTAATAATAAGCTCAGGGTCAGGAGTACCTGCACTATCAAGGTGATTTGATATAAGGTCTTCTGTTATATCTTCTGGCTCAATTTTACCATCTTTTATTTCCTGTGCAATTTTTTGTACAGCCCTCTTTATTTCATCTCTGCCACCATAATTCATAGCTATGGTAAGGTGGATGCCTGTTCTATCTTTTGATACTTCCTTTAATTCAGCAATATCCCTTTGTAAATCAGGAGCAAGAGCTGAAAGGTCACCTATAGAATCTACTCTAAAATCACTATTGGCATAATCTCTAAAATACTTATTTATGTATTCCCTCAAAATACCCATAATACCGCTTACTTCATCTTCTGCTCTTTTCCAATTTTCAGTAGAAAAAGCATAAACAGTAATATGTTCAACACCAAGACCTTTAGCATCATTAAGAAGTTTATCAAGAGCCTTTGCACCTTGTTTGTGACCTAAAACTCTTGGAAGAAGCCTTTTTTTAGCCCATCTTCCATTACCATCCATTATAATACCTATATGCTTAGGCACCTCTTTTGTCGCCATAATATACCTCATTTCTGCAAATTTTACATATTAAATAAGGCTGTCAAAAATGCAAAAACACTTAGACAGCCCATATTTTAAGTTTATAAGAACTTAAATTGACATAACCTCTTTGCACTTAGCATCAATAGCCTTGTCAACAGATTCAATATTCTTGTCTGTAAACTTCTGGATTTCAGTTTCAAGATTTTTCTTTTCGTCTTCTGTAATGTCACCATTTTTTTCAAGCTTCTTAGCTGTATCCATAGCATCTCTTCTGATGTTTCTAATAGCTACCTTACAATCTTCACCAAGTTTCTTTACATCCTTAGTAAGTGACTTTCTTCTTTCCTCATCAAGCTCTGGGAAAACAAGTCTAATAACTTTACCATCACTGTTAGGATTAATACCAATATCAGCTGCATTAATACCTCTTTCAATAGCCTTAAGAGTAGTAGAATCAAATGGCTGAACATTAATAACTCTAGCTTCTGGAACAGAAATATTAGCTAACTGATTAAGTGGCATTTCAGTACCATAAGCCTCAACCATTACCTTATCAAGTACATGAGTATTAGCTCTACCTGCTCTAATACCTAAAAGTTCATTTCTCAAATTATTGATAGATTTCTCCATCTTTTCTTCAAATACTTTAGT
>UQRG01000152.1 GCA_900543365.1 uncultured Eubacterium sp.
GTCTTTCAGATTATTAATATCATGGATGGTATAAATTGTACTAAGGAATTACTTTCTATTATTCATTTTACTGGTTATAAGGTGTGGCAGTATTTTTAGAAAGTTAGGTGGAGAAAACGCTTTGTTGAAATATAGAGAAGAAAGTGAAAGTCGATTGAAGAAATTTATTAAGAATGTAATAAACTATAATAATATAATAAGAGTCAAGAATTTTTTAGGAAGAGAGTGGTATTATGAAAAATAGTAAAGTACTGACGATAGCTATTGCTGCCTATAACATGGAACAATATCTTTCTCGTTGTTTGGATTCCTTGGTTTACATAAACAATATTTGCGATGTAGAAATATTGATAATCAATGACGGTTCTAACGATGCTACATTACAGATAGCGCAGAAATATGAATCACTTTATCCACAGTCTGTAAGAGCTATTGACAAATCTAATGGAGGATGGGGATCTGTAGTAAATCTAGCTGTTATGGAAGCTACAGGCAAGTATTTTAAACTGCTCGATGCGGATGATTGGTATGAAAGTGGTCCTTTAAGTGAATTTGTGAGTTATTTATCGGCTGTTTCATACGATTTGGTATTAACCCCTTATGTATTGGAGTATGTAGAGTTAAAAAAAAAGAAACCTGTTCTATTTCAAAATATAAAGTTTGGGAAAGTTTATGATTATAGCCAACTTGTCCAACTCAGGTGGGGGAAAGATTGGTTTGATTTGCCGTCTATTACATATCGTACGGAGATACTTCAAAAAAATCATATAACTATTGCTGAATGTTTTTATGCAGATATTGAGTATGATTATTTACCTCTTAAGTATATTAAGAATTTTATATTTCTTGATTTGTCAATTTATCGGTATTTTATTGGTAGGGCAGGACAGAGTATATCTCGTGAAGGTTGTACCAGACACTATCTTGATCATTTAAAGATAACTTGTCGGATAATTGAATACTTTAATGCTCAAAAACAAGAAAGGGTGGACAATATTTATATGGAGATTGTGAAACGAATAGCGAAAGTTAAGATTTGTCAGAATTATGTAGTTTTGTTACGTTACTATTTGAAGCGTGTGGAAGCTGATAGATTGCTTTGGAATTTTGATGATTATTTGCGGAAAGTTAATGCGGAATTGTATAATGAAGTGGAAAATGATTTGGGTATTCCAGGACTCCGTCCCATAAAATTATGGAGAAAGTATAAATATAATATTTATCAGTCTTTTTTTTATAAACTATATAATAATATATTAAGACGATGAAGTGCATTTCGAGAGGATTTTAATTAGATGGCAATAAGCAAGTAATAAAAAGTTTTATCTCCATTTTTTTCAGCAAGACTTATTCTTAAATCAAAATTGATGATGGCTTTGTTAGTAAGAAATGAAGCAAATGTTTATGGAAAAAGATACAATCATAGCAGTCTTGGTTCTTTATAAAACCAAATTCTCAATGGCAAAAACAGTACAGACTTTATCCAAGTCAATGGCTATAGTAGGTTGGACAAGATTGGATATTGTTGTTTATGATAATTCTCCAGAATATAATACATCTTTTATTGATAATGAGAAGGATAATATTTATTTTGCGATTCATTATATAGCTGATTATAGTAATTCTGGTGTTAGTAAGGCTTATAATATTACCGCAAGATTAGGTAGCACATTAAATAAGAAATATCTATTGTTATTGGATCAAGATACAGAAATAGCTCTTTCTTTTTGTAAAACTATTTCCATGATTCGTGGTTCATATCCTCTAATATTTCCAATATTGGTGAATGATGGAGTTATTATATCCCCCTGCAAATACCAATTTGGTAGAGGGTCTTCTTTATCCGCGAATGAATGCACGGAAGGTCTTAAAAGGATTAATAATAAGAATTTTTTGAATAGTGGTGCTATTATTTCAATTCCTCTTTTTGAGAAGATTGGAGGTTTTGATGAGTCTCTACCTTTATATTTTAGTGACTTTAATTTCTTTAATAGGATGCGTAAAATTGTTAATTCATACTATCAAATGGATGTTTGTTGCTATCATGAGATGTCTAGTAATGATGACAGTAATATAGAGCAGTTTATAAGACGGTTTGAACTTTATTGTGATGGTGCATTAAAATGTTATAAAGATGTGCCGAATGAGTTTTTAATGGCTTCTAATATCTTACTAAGAGCAATAAAAGTTGGTATTAAACATAAAACATTAAGATTTACTATAATAGCAATGCAAAAAATATATGAGATTTTCTTTAAATAGAATTTCTATCGTGTCATTTTGCCTTTTTGTGATTTCAATTTCATTGGATCCAACAGGGACAATTTTTAGGGTGAAAGAATCGATGTTCGTTTTTTGCTTTTTTATATCATTCTTTTATCAAGAAACAAAGAAAGCAATATCAAGAGACATTCAGTTAATACTATGGTTTTGTTTACTACTTCCTATATGGGGAATTATGGTTTCCTTGATAAGGAATAATTTAGAAGATATTTCTTATGCATTTGGACATTTTAAATCATTCTTGTTTATATTTATTTTTTTCTTTCTGAGAAACTTGAATTTTGAAGAAATTAATAAAGTATTATTTATTAATGGTAATATAATTGCAATATGCACTATCTTAATATTTATTATAGCGCAGATAAACCCCAATTTATTTTCTGTTTTATATGACCAGAGTATAGAAAATGCTAATATAATTATCTCTAGACGAGAATATTATGGATTATCTATATTGGGAATTTATTTTAAAGCCGGTCCCTTGATGTTTTTTTCTTATATATATTCTTTGTATTTTTCTAACAAGGGGAGGTTGAAATTTGTATTCATTTTACTGAACTTATTTGCACTCTTAATAGCGGGTTCTCGTACTCCTACTTTAATGGTAATTATGATAACTATTTTTTTTGTATATGACAATGTGAAAATTAATCGTTTTTTTAGAAACGCATTTTTATTTGTCTGCTTTTTTTCTTTAATGTTTTTGACATATATGCTTGCAACAGAAAAGGGAGATGCGTCTAACGCTGTTAAGTATAACGATTTTAATTCTTATATAAAGAATATTTTTATAGGCATTAATCCTTTTGTTGGAGCAGGTCTTGGTAGTGTATTTTGGGGAGAAGGTAGAGGGGTGTTTCATTCATCTAGTGAACAAACATATATGGATATAATTAGAATATATGGTGCTTTTGTTGGTTTTTTTCTTATTTTACTAGTTTATTATCCTATTTTAGTTTTTTTGCATTGTAAATACCGTCATATATTGAAATATCAGCGGTTTATATTAGCTTATTTTTTATATATGATTTTAGCAGGAACAAATCCTTTATTGATTAACTCAACAGGTATGCTGGTTTGGGCTATTGGTTTAACTTTAATTTATAAAATAAAAACTAATCAGTTAATTGTTGATAAGTAACTATTCAAAATTAATTTTATACATATGAATAATTCACAAATAAATTCGTACCGACAGAAGCGAGTGCCCTGTTTATACAATAGAAAAGCGAGTCTTAGTATTGTACTCAACAGGTCTTATCCATTTGCCTTTCAATATACGTCATAGAGTTTCCGAAGAATTAAGTTCCGGGGAGTACGGGAGATAGAAAAGGAATAATCCTCTATCCTTTCATATCTTTCTCTGTTCCTTTATTTTCCGGTTTCTATGAACAGAAGCATTGTCAAGGATAATCACCGTTTTCTTTTTCAGCTCAAAAGAGA
>UQRG01000153.1 GCA_900543365.1 uncultured Eubacterium sp.
CCTGCCATCATATTAAAAATCATAACAATCTTAGACAACATAGAAAATTCAGAAAAATTTCCGGAAGGTCCAACCATATTAAGACCAGGACCAATATTATTAATAGTAGTCGAAACAGCAGTAAAAGTTGTAACAAGGTCAAAGTTATCAAGACTTAAAATAAGCATAGATAATGCAAAAATAAACATATATACCAGAAGATATGTATTAACAACTCTTACTGTATCGTGTTCAAGTTTTTTACCATTCATTCTTATTATTTTTACGCTTCGTGGATGAATAAGAAATCCAATTTGCTTACCAATCTGCTTAAAGTAAATAATAAATCTTGCAACTTTCATACCACCACCAGTACTACCAGTACAAGCACCAATAAACATAAGCACACATATTATATATCTCGAAAATTCAGGCCATTTATTAAAATCAGTTGTTGCATAACCTGTACTTGTCATTATAGATGATACTTGGAATATTGCATCTTTCAAATTTACTCCAACAATTCCAGTTGCTTTCCATAAATTAACTGCAATTCCCAAAACGGCAACTACATAAATAATAACATACCACTTAACTTCTTCCATACCTAAAGCAGTTCTTAATCGTTTAGAAATAATAAGAAAATAAAAGTTAAAATTAACACCAAATAAAAACATAAATACAGCTGTTACCATTTGAATATAAGTACTATAACTTGCCATACTGTCTGCTTTAATACCAAATCCACCTGTACCGGCAGAACCAAAAACATCACAAAGGGCATCAAATAAAGGCATATTTCCAGCCAATAAAAAAACAAGTTGTATTATCGACATAACTACATATATTATATACAAATAGCTGGCTGTTTTTTGAAGTTTCGGAACAAATTTACCAACTTCTGGACCTGTACTTTCTGCTTTAATAAGATAAATATTTTGACCATCAGCCATAGGAAGTATTGCTAATATAAACACAAGCACCCCCATACCTCCAATCCAATGAGAAAAACTTCTCCAAAAAAGCATAGAATGTGAAAGTGCTTCAACATCAACTAAAATACTAGCACCAGTTGTTGTAAAACCTGATACTATTTCAAATAAAGCATCAACGCAATTAGGTATTTCACCGCTAACAAAAAAAGGAATTGCACCAAGTATACTCATAACAATCCAGCTTAATGCTACAGCTACAAAACCTTCCCTTGCATAAAATTTACTGTCTTTAGGACTTTTTTGTGTAAGTATTTTTCCAACTATATAAAAAACAACAGCACAACCAAAGAAAATATCAATATTTTTTTCTTTATATATTATAGCTACTAATGCTGGAAAAAGCATTAAAATACCTTCAACTTTAATAACCCAACCAATTATATTAAAAATAATACTATAATTCATATTGCATACCCTTAATCCATTAGAATTTCACTAATATCATTTAAACCTAAATTTGTTGTAACAATAATAACTTTGTCACCAAGTTCAATAGTATCACGACCACTAGGCATAAATGTTTTATCTTTTCTCTTAATTGAACATACAAGCAAGTTATCCTTTAATTTAATATCCATAAGAGGTTTACCAATAAGTCTTTCATCATTACTATTAACATTAAATTCAAGAGCTTCTACCTTGTTATTAATAAGTCTGTAAAGAGTTTCAACATTACTACCAAAAGAATTTTGTAATGCTCTTACATATCTTAAAATACTTTCAGCTATAATTTTCTTAGGGTCAATAATGCTACCTATATTCAAATCTTGAACTACTTCTTCAAATGTAACCTTTTTTATTTTTGTAATAACCTTAGCTTCAGAAGTTTTATTTACATATAAAGAAAGCATTATATTTTCTTCATCTACATCAGTTACACTAACAAAGGCATCTGTTTTAGAAATTCCCTCTTCCTCTAATAACGATTGATTTGTTACATTTCCACATATTATAACAGCCTCTGGCAAAATTTCACTTAATTCCTCACATCTTTTTCTATCTTCTTCAATTATTTTAACCTTAATTTTTGCTTTAATAAGTAAAGAAGCAAGATAATAAGAAATTCTACCACCACCAGCAATCATAACACTTTTAATATGTTTAATTTTTACTCCTGCTTTTTTAAATACACTATAAACTTCTCTCATAGGTGTTACAAAAGAAATAAAGTCCCCAGCCTGTAACAAAAAGTTACCATTCGGAATAAAAACCTCATCATTACGCTGAACAACACAAACAAGAACATTTTCTCCTAGTTTAGGCTTAACTTCAAAAACTGATGTTCCATCAAGTATTGAACCTTGCTGAATTTTAAACCTAATCATATTAATACGGCTTTTATCAAAATTATCTACATCAATTGCTGACGGTATCTGTATAAGCCTAGCCATTTCCTGAGCTGCCTCTCTTTCAGGATTAACATACATAGAAAGACCCAGCTCATCTTTAATGTATTTTATATCTTCGTAATATTGTGGATTTCTAACTCTTGCTATAGTCTTACAATTACCTAACTTTTTAGCCATTAGGCAGCCTAACATATTGACTTCATCTTCATCAGTTACAGCAATTAACAAGTCTGTGTCTTTTATACCAGCCTCCATAAGAGTTTCGTAACTTATACCATTACCTGCTACACCCTGAATATCAAGGGTATCTACGACATATTTAAGTCTTTCAGCCTTTGTATCAATAAGTGTAATTTCGTGACCTTCCTTACTTAACTGTTCTGCTAATATATAACCTACATTTCCACAGCCTACAATAATAATGTTCATACTAACACACCTCATTGTTAATTCTTCATTATAATGTTAGTATACCTTATTTTGCAAACTTCTTCAAGATTAAACATTAACATAAATTATATTTATTTGACTATATTCACATAATACCTTATAATAATTAATATAAAATACATTAATTTAAAGCAGAGGTAATTAATATATGTTATATGAAACAGAAAAAGAAATAGAAAAAGTAATACTGGTTGGAATAGATACTGGTGATAACGAATTTGACACAGAAAGCTGTCTTGACGAACTTGGCGACCTTGCTAAAACTGCTGGAGCTGAAGTTGTTGGTAGACTTATACAAAAAAGAGAGGCTATAAACAAGGCTACTTATTTAGGCAAAGGTAAAATAGAAGAACTAAAAAACTATATTGAAATGGTTGAGGCAACTGGTATAATTTGTGATGATGAACTTAATCCTAATCAAATAAGAAATCTTGAAAATACACTTGATACTAAGGTTATGAATAGAACTTTACTTATTTTAGATATTTTTGCAAAGAGAGCAAGTTCTGCTGAAGGTAAAGTACAAGTTGAACTTGCACAGCTTAAATACAATCTTGCTCATTTAACTGGTCGAGGCAAAGAAATGTCACGACTTGGTGGTGGTATAGGTACAAGGGGACCTGGTGAAAAAAAGCTTGAAACAGACAGAAGAAATATTTCCGATAGAATATCTGACCTCAATAAAGAATTAAAAGAAATTGAAAGACATAGAGGTGTTTTAAGAGAAAAAAGAATGGAAACTGGTGTACCGGTTATTGCCCTTGTTGGCTATACTAATGCTGGCAAATCCACACTTTTAAACACATTAACTGGTGCTGGTGTTTTAGCTGAGAATATGCTTTTTGCAACTCTTGACACTACTACACGAGCTGTTGAAACAGACAGTGGAGCTAAATATCTTTTTACCGATACTGTAGGTTTTATTCAAAAGTTACCTCACAACCTTAT
>UQRG01000154.1 GCA_900543365.1 uncultured Eubacterium sp.
ACCTACAATGTAAATTCTTTTACTTCTATCCCTTTGGTCAAAAATCTTTTTGACGAGTTGTTCTTTATAAACATCACTTCTCATAAACTACTCCTCATTTTCAGATTTGTTAAATAAGTTTATTTTATCAACTATACCAGGTACCATATCAATAAGTTTATTTACACTGTTATTATCCTTAACATTAATAAGCTGAACAGAATTACCAGCAACTACCATAATGGCACTAGGTGACATTTTAGCACCTAATCCACCACCACCTGATGACTTACCCTTCTTTTCAACTCTGGAATCAGATGTAGCAGCTCCCATACCAAATGATACATCTATTAACGGTATAATTGTAATTCCATTCATATTAATAGGCTCACCAACTACAGTTTTGCTTGAAACAAAGTTATCTAATTTATTAAACATTGTTTCCCAATTTTCGTTAAAACTACCCATCTAATTCACCCTTCCAATAATCCTTTACTAAAGGCCATACAGGCTTAGTCAATACATATATTAATATAGGAAATAAAATTTGCCAAAGACTTGTCCTACCTTTTATATTAAAATTTCCAGTCAACTGACTATTATCAAAGTTGCCAGAAATATTAACACTAAAAGGTAAAACCTCTCTAACAACAGCTATTAAGCCAATAACCTGACCAGTAGTTGAAGGGTCATCAAATCCTATTACTCCATTTATCTCAAATATTTTAAATCCAAGATTTTTAATAAGTTTCAATAACAATTTCCAACTAGTAGAAACTAAAGCCTTGATAGAATATTTATCATTAAAGTCCTGAATATATTTTATTTTATCAATAATGTATAACACAAAGTTCTTAATACCATTATAAATGTCTTTTAACTTTTCACCTATATATTCTATTTTACTATTTTTTTCAATATTTGCAATAGTTTTATTACTAAAATCATCAATATTGCATATATTTTTTTCTTCAACATCTAAATTAAGATTTTCTTCCGCTGAATTATACTCTGTTTTCCATATTCCAAAAGGCAAAGTTATAGAGTATTTAGTTACATCATCATTTATTTCATAATAACCTTTTACAAATCCAAAAATCCACTTAAAATCAAACCTTAATTTTATTTTTTCTTCTATTGAACCATTTCCATTAAATCTAAAAGAGCTAAATAAAAGAATTGTAATAATCAAAAGTGCTATGCCCAGTATTACACCAATAATAATTAAAATAATTTTCAATATTAGCCATAATACACCAAGCATAGTAATCACCTACCTGCACTTATTATTATAATAATCTCTAAATCCATCAAGATTGCTATTACTTTTAAGCCAATTTTCAATTAACTTAACTGCAATCTCTTTAGATGTGTCTTTACCCTTTATTACTGCAATGATACCATAATTTTTATACTGATTTACAGATTTAAGCATATTTGTAATACTAATAATTTCCATTAATCCATTTCCAATCGTACTAACACAAATAGCATAATAATCAATTTTACCAAATTTACTCTTAAAGAGCAAGTCAAGGCTTATAATATTTTTATCTAAAATTATATTTTCATAATATCTCAAAAATATCAATCCACCTTAATATATTCAAAATCAGCATATCCACCATTATTTTTACCAGTATTATTAACAGCAAAAATACCAATTTTGCCACCAACCCAGCTTTTCCTTGATACCTCATATTTAAGAGTATCGCCTATTTTTTCATAATTAATACCATCTGTACTAACAAAACAATTAATATTACAAATATATGAAACTTGAAGTCTTAAATAAATAGATTTAGTTTTTAACTTTTTTTCAAATTTTACAACTTCATCTGTAAATTTGTCTTTTGCAAGTTCAAAACACACTTGTTTAATTGTACCATTTTCTACTCTTAATCCACAGTAACTACCACCAGTAATTACTAAGCCACAACTATCATTCTCACTGAGGTTCATATTAACCTTTGCTGTAACTTGAAAATTAGGTCTAGTCATAAGCTCACAAAGAACATTTGCTGCTTGTGATATATTTTTACCACTATAAGGTAAAGCATAAAGCCTAATACTATTACCTGTCATTTTGTAAAAGCTATCTTTTGGATATGCTTGCCACTGCCACTGTAAATTAAGTTTATCACTCTTAAAATCATCACTATCAATTGGAGCAATAATATCACTTTTGCAATTTGCTGGCTTATTATATTTTAAAACCGGCTCACCAATATGGTCATTGTTTGTATCAACACCTATTTCAATCCAATTATCATCAGTCCATTTTGCAGGTTGTAAATGAGTAACTCTACCATACCCTTCTAAATCTTGAAAATGAATAAACCAGCTTTCCCCATTATCCATATCAATTAACCCACCTTGATGAGGTCCATTTATAGGACTATTACCTTGCCACATAACAACCTTATGTTCATAAGGACCATATATATTTTTACTTCTGGCTACCATTTGCCAACCAGTTTGAACACCACCTGCTGGAGCAAAAATATAATAATACCCATTTCTTTTATAGATTTTAGGTCCTTCAATAGTTGGATGATTTATTCTGCCGTCAAAAACAAGTAAACCATCATCTAGCAACTTTGTACCGTCTGTAGACATTTTATGAAGAAAAAGCTTACTTTTATAACCAATTCTACTTTTAGCAACACCTCTTATTAAATAAGCATTGCCATCATCGTCCCAAAAAGGACAAGTATCAATCCAACCTTTACTTTTAGCTACACAAACTGTGTCATTCCACTTACCAAACGGATTTTCGGTATTTGTCATAAAAATACCTTCATCAGGGTCACCAAAATAAACCCAAAACTTATTATCGTGATACCTTATACTAGGTGCCCAAACGCCCATACCGTGACAAGGCACAGAATACTTATCTAAAGGCATTTTTTCTACAGCATAACTTATAAGTTTCCAATTAATTAAATCAGTTGAATGAAGTACTGGAACACCTGGAAAATAAGTAAATGAACTTGCTACCATAAAAAAATCATTACCAACTCTTATAACATCAGGGTCAGAATAGTCTGAAAACAAAATAGGATTTTTATATTTCCCATTGCCTAAATCAGCAATCCACTCACCTTTTACATTTTCATACATAGGCTTTTCTCCTAAATTTCTTCAACCTTATCTCTAGTCATTAAATCATAAACAGCCTGTTTAACATCTTTACCATTGTAAATAACATCGTTAATTTCGTGAGTAATAGGCATATTAATATTAAGTTTTTTTGAAAGCTCATAAGCAGCCTTAGCATTACTTACACCTTCAACAACCATATGCACTTCATCAAGGGTTTCTTTTAAAGTCTTGCCTTGACCCAAAAGAATGCCAGCTCTTCTATTTCTTGAGTGCATACTTGTACAAGTTACAATTAAGTCACCTACACCAGCGAGGCCAGCAAAAGTTTCCCTTTTTGCACCCATAGCTATACCAAGCATTGATATTTCGTGTAAACCTCTAGTCATTAATGCAGCCTTAGTATTATCACCAAAACCACACCCGTCAGATATACCAGCAGCTAAAGCAATTAAGTTCTTTAAAGCACCACCAAGTTCAACACCAACAATATCGCTATTAGTATAAACTCTAAACATAGGTGTCATAAAAGTATTTTGAACTTCCTCAGCGACACTTATATCCTCAGAAGCAGCAACAATAGTAGTTGCCATATTCCTACCAACTTCTTCCGCATGAGATGGTCCAGACAAAA
>UQRG01000155.1 GCA_900543365.1 uncultured Eubacterium sp.
TAATTATCACCTCAACTAATTATACCATAAAAAAACAAAAAAGCCCAGTTAAACTGGACTTTTTCGACAGACTGAAACTAGCTGATATAGAAACCTATATCAGCTAGTTTTTTGATTATAACAAAGGCGAAATAAGTCTTGCAAAAGACTCTTGAATTCTCTGTAGTATTCCTCTATTTTTATAATTTTCTAATGTTATTTCTGTACAATCATCAATATCAATATTAAATTGTTTGTCAAACTCCGCTGTTACATCACCATTATATATAAAAGCATTTACCTCAAAATTTAACTTATAACTTCTTATATCCATATTAGCAGTACCAACAGAAGTAACTATACCGTCCATTGTCATAACTTTTGAATGAATAAATCCTTTTCTATATTCAAAACAACGAACACCTGACTCTAAAAGTTCACCTATGTAGCTTAAACTACAAGAGTGTACAAATAAATGGTCTGGCTTTGCAGGAATAATAATTTTAACATCAACTCCTGACAATGCTGCTGTCTTTAAAGCTTCAAGAAGTCCATCATCCGGAGCAAAATAAGGCGATTCAATATATATATTTTTATTAGCCTCTGTTATCATTCTAAAATAACCATAATATATATTATCGTGACTTGTATCTGGACCACTAGAAACAATTTGCATATTTATATTAGTTTTATCTGACTTAATTTCTGGAAAGTGTTTATTTTCAATAACAATTTTTTTACCTTTTGTAAAGTTCCAATCCATTATAAATCTTAACTGTAAATCATATACAGCACTTCCTTCAACTCGAATATGACTGTCTCTCCAAAAACCAAATTTTTTTTTGGCTCCAATATATTCATCACCTATATTAAAACCACCTACATAACCAATTATACCATCAATAATAGCTATTTTTCTATGGTTTCTATAATTTATTCTTATTCCCCTAGGAGGCAAAAATACTCTTGCCTCCCCACCAGCCTTGTTTAACTTTTGTCTAAAATTAGGCTTGTTTCTATAATTTCCTATACCATCATAAAGAACCTTTACTTCAACACCCTCTTTTGCTTTTTCAACCAAAAGGTCCATAATAATATTACCAAGCTTATCATCGTGCATAAGATAATATTCCATATAAACATAATTCTTTGCATTTTTTATATCTTCAATTAAAGCCTTAAATTTAGAATTTCCTTCATGATAAGCAGTTATTTTATTATCTTTTCTATATATACTACCACAACTATTATAATTCATTCTTATAAAATCATTTAAATGCCAAGTGTGTTCTATTGGTAAAATTCTTTCATTAAAATTATTAGGCAAGTTTATTTTAGCAAGATTGGGAAATTTTTCTCCAAAATCTTTAATGATTGCTATATCTTCGTGTCTCTTTCTGTCAAACCATTTATGTTTTCTACCCTCAAAACCAAATATAAGATATATTATAAATCCAACACAAGGTATAAATGCTAAAACCATTAACCAAGCCCAAATTACAGCCGGATTTTTCTTTTCAAAAAACACCACAAAAACGCCAAATAACAAATTAATCACAAATAATACAGCTAAAAATATATACCAAAATTCTCCAATCAAGTTATACAACGATAATAACCACCCTTCTTAATTATTTTGTACTTGATAAAATAATTATACCACATATTGGTGAATATTGACATTAAATTTTGTTGACATTAACGTAATTAAGAATTATAATAAATTTATAGATAATAATAAACCAAACTGGAGGACAGAAAATGGAAAATTGTTTATATTGCAAAAATAAAGAAAAACTTGACTCTCTTATGATTTATATTGCAGATTTAAAGGTTTGCAAGCTCTATTTATTTAAGGAGCAAACATACTATGGTAGATGTGTTATTGCCTACAAAGACCATAATGTTGATTTTACAGAACTTAGTCCAGAGGATTCTGCTGCATTTATAAGTGATATGCAAACTGTTGGTAAAGCAATTATGAAGAGTGTCAATCCTGCTAAGGTAAACTATGGTATGTTCAGTGATACACTTCCTCATTTACATGTACACATTGTTCCAAAGCAGAAAGATGGCTATGGTTTTGGTGGTACATTTGAAATGAATGTCAATCCACCTAAGTACCTTACTGATGAAGAATATACTGAAATCATAAATAAAATTAAGAGCAATCTTTAATAAACAAACAGATTTTAATATATTATAGGTTGAAAACAGTTTCTAACACAATTAAGATAATTTTTATAAAGGAAATAAAATCTAATTGCTTAAACTAAAGCCTATAAAGCTACTGTTGAAACAACAAAGAAATAGTCATTACCACTATGTAATTTGGATAAATTCTATGATGAATTTAGCATTATGTATGGCTGGTGTTTAGAAAGATAACACTCCAAATCAGGTAATGTAAAAGATATAACACACCATCTGTGACTGGTACCCTTTACATACCTGATTTATGGAGTTATATTATAAATATTGATAGTTAAGCAAAGGTTGCTTAACTACCTTATAAATTTCAAAAAAATTAGCATATAAAGTCAATTTACAGAAACAATTTCACTACCACTACATTAACAATATACGATTTAAGATTATGCTACAAACAAGATTAAAGCTTTTGCCTTGTTTCGTTCTTGTTTTAGTTCATCAATTTTAATGTTTAAACAAAACTTTAAATGAACTATACATACTTGTTTTTTCATTTGTTAATCTTCTTGTCTTTTTCTAATGTGTATTTTTAAACTAATTTATTTAAAATAACTCCTCATAATATATAGTTTTACTAATATCAAAATCCATATTTTCACATATTAAAGTCTTAACATACGCAGACTCAGGAGAGATATTAAAAAGGGGAATAACTTTTTCTTCCAAAATATCTCTTGTAGATTTATATGCCCTTTCAATATCTTTATCCTTAAATGATGCCACATAAAGCTTTACTTTCTTCGCTTTACATTTCTTAGCAAAGTCAACAAGTGAAGTATCTTTACCAGCTGTACAAGCTGTAGCTGAATGATACATATAATGTATTACAGCAGTTACATCATCAATACTTATATTTTCATAATTCATACTTGGATAAGGTCTAATAAATAACACCTTATTATTAAAATCATTAGGTCTTTTAATTACTATAGGCTTAAAATTATTAATTTCGTCAATAGTTGGTTTCATATATATCTTTAAACAATCATTTTCAACTCTACCCCAAGGCTTACCATCAAAACTTCTGTACTGGTCAAAATATGGGTCAGACTCAACTATTCTTGTGGCAATATAAATATCATTTTCGCCCTTGTCGTTACTAAAAGCTACAAATACACCTTTGTTAATTGACTTAATCACTATAACAGCACTTCTAAAATTAATAAGCCCATTGCTTTTTTCATTATCCAGCTCATAATTAGATGCTATAAGAACAATTGGTATATTAATTTTGTTATAAAGCATACCAACTAAATTTGCTGTATACGAAAGAGTATCTGAACCGTGGCAAATTACAATACCACTATAATTAGATATATTAATTTTATCTAAACAATTCATAAGCTCAAGCCATACTTCACAAGTAATATTTTCACTTAAAATATTAATAGGCTGTATAACTTCAAAATCTACATCC
>UQRG01000156.1 GCA_900543365.1 uncultured Eubacterium sp.
TCTAAGTTTTTTAATAAAATAGATTTAATAATTTCTTCTATTTCATTTTTATCTTTTCCTACAAAAAATTTACTTACAACATTTTTAGGTAATTGTATATTAAAAATGTCATTTTCATCAGTTTTATTACTAGGCTGATGATTAAATATTTTGTTTAAATTATCGTAATTAAATTCTTGAGTGCTTTCTGATAATGTTCTTATAGCTTTAGCAATTTTTAATGTTACAGTTTTAGCATAGTCATCTAAGTATCTATAAAGCATAGTTTGATTGCTTTCTGACAAATAACTTAATTCTACAGCTGGAATAAGTTTTATTTTTTCATCATCAACTAAATCTAATAGGTTAGGTATTAGATTAGTTAGTCTAGTGTATCTTTGCACTTGTCTAGCAGAATCACCTAATAATTTTCCTATTTCTTCATTAGTATCAACACCTTTTTTCCCTTTGTGACTTAATGCTTCAAATTTCATTTTATAGCTGAAGGCTTTTTCTGATGGTAATATTTTTTCTCTATTAAGATTGCTGTCAACCATTGCAATAGTAGCATCATCGTCGTTAATTTCCTTTATAATTGCAGGTATTGTTTTTAATCCTGCAATTCTACTGGCATAACTTCTTCGATGCCCAGATAATATTTCGTATTTGGTATTGTACTTTCTTACAATAATTGGGTTTATTACGCCGTTCTGTTTTATGGATTCAACAAGTATATTCATATCATTATTGTCTAATACTTTAAAAGGGTGATTTTTAAAATCCTGTAAATCATTTAAGTCTATATTGACTATGTTTTCAGTATCATTTCCAAATAGACTTTCATAGGAATCTAGTTGTATCTTGTTAGCTATCCCCATATTACATCACTTCCTTTACAAAATTAAAATAGCTTTCAGCCACTTTGTTGCTTTTAGCGTATTCATAGATACTTTTTCCTGTAGTTGAACTTTCTTCTTGCTTAATACTTCGAGGAATTATTGTATTAAAGATTTTTATTTTACCTTCGTAAGTATCTCTTAGTATTTGTACAACTTCTTTGCTGTAATTTGTTCTGTTGTCAAACATTGTTATTAAAATTCCTTCAATTTCAACTCTTGGATTGAGTTGTCTATGAACTTGTCCTACTGTTTTGATTAAGTCTTGTAACCCCATAACAGCAAGATAAGTGGCTTGTGCTGGAATAATAACTTTGTCTGCTGCTGTAAAAGCATTTATTGTTATTACATTAAGAGTTGGGGAGCAATCAATTAAAATATAATCGTAATCATTTTTTATTTTTTCAATATATCCTTTTAATAAAGTTTCTCGTCCCATTAAACTTATTATTTGATTTTCAAATGCAGATAAATTTAAGTTTGAAGGCAATAAGTCAACACCCTCATTATTTTTTAATAAATTATCTTTCACAATATCTGTTTCGTTGTAAATATCAAACATAGCATTAGATATTGTATATTTTAGTTGGTCAGGTCTTGAAAATCCCAAACTAACCGTCAGACTTGCCTGTGCATCGGCATCGATTAATAAAACCTTTTTTCCTTTTTTTGCTAAACCTATTCCTAAATTTATTGTTGTGGTAGTTTTTCCAACTCCACCCTTCTGATTTGCAATTGCTATTACTTTACACATATCTAATTCCTCCTAGTTTTCAATCTTATATTCTTTAGTTTGGGAGAACAGTTAATTAGATTAAATAAAATTACCATTTATATACGAATTCTACTAGATATGACCAATCTTATAGTCAAGATAGAACTATATATGAAAATATTAGTACAATAGTAGATGAAATGTTTACTAATTTTTTAAGGAGAGAAGGACAAAGACAGCCTTTATTTGCTCAATATTGTGACGGCAGACAGGTTAGTTGTCCAGGTTGGATGACACAATGGGGAAGCGAGGATTTAGCAAAACAAGGCTATTCAGCTATAGATATACTTAGGTATTTTTATGGAGAGGATATATTTATTGATACTGCTGAAAAAGTGCAAGGTATACCTTTAAGTTATCCTGGTCAGGAATTGACTATTGGTTCAACCGGTAGTGATGTAAGAACCATACAAAATCAGCTTAACACTATATCAAACACATATTCGGCTATTCAAAAGCTTAGAGTAGACGGAGTTTATGGTCAAGCTACAGCAGATGCCGTAATGGAATTTCAAAATATATTTAACTTACCTCAAACCGGAGTTGTAGATTTGGCTACTTGGTATCAAATTTCTCAAATTTATGTTGCTATAGAAAGATTGGCTGAGTTATAAAAGTTTATTGAAAGGCTTTTCATATTAAATATGAGAGCCTTTTTTATTGGAAAAATTATAAATTACTTAATATTAATCTTTATTTGTAAAAAAATGTTTATTTTAAGTTTGATTTAGTGTATAATATATCATTATACTATAAAATAGGTGAGGTATGCAAAGTATATGATGAATAGTTCTGCTAAATTTTTTAAATATGTATTTTATGTTTTATTGTTGATAATAATGTTTTTTTTGTTTAATAATTTTTTTGAATCTTTTTATAAGGTAACTAGTGTAAAATTAGATATTGAAGGCAGTAATATGGGGGATAGACCTATAGAAGTTTTTTATGCATTCAAAAAAACTGATGGTTATACAGAAGAGAATAAAGTTGGTGTTAATAAAAAAATTAATGGTGAGTTTAGCTATAATGGAAGTATTGCTTTACCTTGTGAAAGTGTAAGCAAGTTTAAAATCGATTTAGGAGAAGGTAAAGATAAACTTATTACTATAAAAAAAGTAGAGTATAGAGATTATTATGGTAAGCAAAAATTTAATATTAAAGATATTGTAAATTATTCAATGAATGATTTAGATTTAGTGAGAGCAAATGATGATGAACTTGTAATAAAAAGTGTAAGTGCTAATGGCATAGTAGAGTCTAATCCATATATTGAATTTAATGATTTAAATGTTATACCATATAAAAATTATAGTAAAATATATTCTTTAGTTTCAGTTGTGATTTTAGCTATAATACTATATAAATTTGTTAAATTAAAAACAATATATACACTTTTTGTTGATTTGTTGAATTCTAGAAAACTTATATTTGAACTTGCAAAAAATGATTTTAAAACAAAATATTCAGGTTCGTATTTTGGTGTGATTTGGTCGTTTATTCAGCCTGTATGTACAATATTAGTATTTTGGTTTGTGTTTCAAGTTGGTTTTAGAAGTAATGATATAGGTAATATACCGTATATTCTTTGGTTTGCTAGTGGTCTTATTCCTTGGTTTTTCTTTTCTGATGCATGGAATTCAGCTACTAACTCACTTACAGAATATAGTTTTTTGGTTAAAAAAGTTGTATTTAAAGTGTATATTTTGCCTATTGTAAAAGTGTTATCAAATTTATTTGTGCATATTTTCTTTGTTGTATTTTTAGTATGCTTTTTTGTTATATATGGTGTAAAACCTAGTTTGTACTGGTTACAGATAGTTTATTATAGTTTTTCGATGATAATGCTTATAATAAGTTTAAGCTATATTACAGCTACACTTGTAGTATTTTTTAAAGACTTAGGACAGATAATGAATATTATATTGCAGTTTGGTATGTGGCTTACACCAA
>UQRG01000157.1 GCA_900543365.1 uncultured Eubacterium sp.
TTATCCATAAAGCCAGCACCACCAGTAATATCTTCAGCGAAGTCTGTTTCAATCCAAGCCTTTGCTCTACCAACTACAACAACACCTCTTTCGTAAGTAGTTGTACTTGTAGCAGAAATATCAGTTTGACCATCGTAATTGAGAATGTCACCGTCTAAAAGACCATACATTGGTAATATTGCATAAGCTGTACCAGTCTGAGAGTTAAAAGCATTTCTAATTTCACTATTGCCTTTTAAAGCACCGCTTTTAATAAGTTCGTTTTTCTTAAGCTGTGGTATTCTTTCTGTATATTTGCCAAATGCCTCTGGGTTAAATGTTTTACTATTAAATTTTGCCATTTGTTATTCCTCCTTTAAATAATTGCATCAGGGTTTGCGTCCATATATGCACACAACTCTGTATAATTCATTTTACTAGTGTCTGCACCGGGTTCATTAGAGCCGTTACCAATGCTGGCACCCACAAATGTTTCTGTATTAAATAAATATTTTGTATCATCATTGTTTGTTAAATTCTTAATCTGTTCATCAAGTCCGGTAATGTTACCGTCCTTATCTAGCTTAATATGGTCAATATCAAGCATTGCCTTACAAGCCTTTAAGGTCTTAGCGCCAGCCTTTGTTAATGCCATTTCAATAGCATTATTGACCTTAAGCTGTGAAATTTCAGCTTTATACTGCTTGTCTGCTTTTTCATTGTCAAGCTGTAGTTGCTTAATTTGCTTTGTTAGTTCTTCATTATCACCAATGTTTTTACTAAAACCCTCTAACTGTTTATCTCTTTCTTTAACAGTATTTTCAAGTGTTTCTACCTTGCTATTAACTAAATCATAATCAGCCTTAGGCACATAGTCCTTAATCTCTGTATTGTAAAGTTCCAATACATAATTAGCTTGTTCTTCTGTTAAGCCTTTAGTTATTAAAACTTCTTTTTTCAAAATAAAAGCCTCCTTATTGTATTTATTATATTAAAATAGGAGCAAGTTGTTATACTTACTCCTACTAGCCACTAAATGTTTATTATTGTTGTATATTTGTGTATTTGTTCTCTTGACAAAGGAAAATACACAAAAAATCCTTATTGCCTTAATTCTTCATATTAACCACCACCTTTAAATATATTTTATTTTGACACCAAGACCGAAGTACATTGATGTTCGTTCTTATATTACCCTCCCGTTCCCTCTTGTCATACCACTAGTTGCTTACTTTGACAAGCATTACCTTAATATCTTGCAATCAATAACAAAAAGACAGCCTTTTTTATCTGTCTTTTAAGGATTTTCTATTTTTTACAAATTTATTTGCAAAATTTTGCTAGTTTTATAAAGTTTTCTTGATGATTTTAGCTATTTCCAACAAGAAAAAAGCACCTAACTTTCGTTAAGTGCTTTACGCTACAAGCAAAATTATAGGCTAGGCTGTATCCAGCATCTCAGGTACTCCTTTCAGAGTGTGCCTAGACCCATTTCCTCCCTCAATAATCTTACTTTATGTTTTATATTATAATATAATAAATCAAAATAAACTTTACCTACTTAATATATTTAAATAATTGAATTAAATATTCGCCATTTATATCTGTTTCATCTCTTTCCAAGGTTCTTTTTCCAAAAATAGTAAACCCATTTCTTTCATAAAAATCTATAAGTTTAGGTTTATCCTCACATTCCAGATATGTAAATTTTCCCCCTATTTCATTTTGAACTGACTTAATTTTATTTAATGCCAGAGTTAAAAGTTCCTGACCTGTAATCAAGGAATCATTTCCACCCGCGAAATTTTTACTTAACTGACCTATTAAGGGAGCTGAAAAAACACATTTTTTATCTTCAGGTTTCTTATCACAATATTTCACAGCCTTTTTCCATATTGTATTAGAAACACTCTTTTTGTGAAAAACCAAGCTTTTAGATGCAATTGTATAGTATCCTACTAATTCTTTTGATTTTTCCCACTGTTCAGAATCCGAATACCAATAAACAAGATGTGTACGAGATATGCCCTGTTTGGAAAATATTATAGCCTTATCTTTTATAAACTTCTCTACATCTTTATTTTGTGGACACTCAAAAGAAGAGAGGATTTGTTTTGTCCTCTCTTCTCCCAGATATTCTAACATATCATTTAAATTTATTGTTAATAACTTTGATTTAACATTTAATTCTTCCATATTTTTAGTTAAAGAAATTAACTATTTCTTCATTCTTTAGCTCCTTATGTTCTCTTTTTAAAGGTTCAATATTGGGAGTGCGTTCTGCCTTTTCCACTGCAACCTCTAAAGCATTAGCGAAAGTAAGACCTAGCTTCTTATCTTTAATTTCAACATCTTTTAGCATACTTCTTGTTGCCATAACAACACCTCCAATTATAAAATTTTAAACAGCCAGTCTATATATACTTACTGGTAATATAATTATATATTTATTTAAAAAAATTGTCAACTAAATTTCAAAATTTTAAGAAATTTATTTATAATATTAAAGAATTATACTCCCAATTTATTATATTTCAACCCATTAATATTTATTCTTGATTTTAGAATGCAATATAATAAAATAACCATTATTCTTGTTGATTTTAAGTATTTTCAACAAGAAAACCGCATTTTTATTTATTAAAAAAGAGCAGTTTAATGTCTTACTCAGGACAATAATTATGCTATAGCTTTAACCATTAATAATCTAAATGTTTCTCTGCCTTTTGGAGTAATAAGTGTCTGTGTACCACTCCAATTTGTTTTTTCGTTAAATGTTTCTTTTACCTCAAACAAACCCTTGTTTTTATCAGCATACGGCATTAGCTTACCTCTCTTATCTCTATATATGTACTTGTGTTCGATAAGAAATTTTACAAACTTCTTTTCTCCAACTTCAAGCTGTTTAGCTGTTTCTCTGAAATTAGTAAGTAAATTCCTGTCCACTAATTCATCAAAGTAATCGGCTTTAGGCTTCATAATAGTATTATCAACAGTAAGCTGAGAATTAATAACTGTCAACTTCTTTATTTGATTTTCAGCCATTTTTAAAGCTCTTGACATTACCATTTCTGGACTATTCCAGCTTTCCTCAATCTGTATGAAATACTGTCTGAACATTTTGCCCTTTTCATTCCTCTGTAGCATACAGATTTCCTTTGCCATAGGAATTGTGAGCTGGTGGTCTTTAGTCTTACCACCGTTTTCTAAAATTTTAGAAAACGACATATAGTCAATATTTTCAGTAAATCCATAGCCACACATATTTTTAAACCAATCAGCATATTTTGATTTTACTTCTAAAGCCTCATATAAATCTCTACCCAATACTGTAGGTCTTTCACTGTCATAATTTACTTTTATTAATTCATTCATCTTTCTATACCTCTTTTTTTTCATTTCTGCCTTAGCTATCTTCATTCCCTTAGTAAAAGCTACCACTTACCATTTATTAAACTTTATAACACTTACAATGCTAAACACCCATATAAAAATATAGATTGCAACAGCAATTATTTCAGGTAGAAATACAAGCCACCAGCTCCAAGTAATAATACCAAGCAATTTACATAACACAAATATAATTGTTAAGACCTCACATATTCCCATTTTACT
>UQRG01000158.1 GCA_900543365.1 uncultured Eubacterium sp.
GAAAACTATTAATTGGCAGCCTCAGTTTAGAGTTGAAGATGCAATAATTGATAGATGTGCCTTAGAGGACTAAGCAGGGAGTTATATGAATAAAAGGGCAAATAGAGTTTATTGGCTGTTGGCAATAATGCTTTTTATATTTTTTATGTCTATAGTTATAGATTGCATTAGGGCAGGAATTAGAAATAGTCAAGGAGAAAGTGTAATTACAGAAGATAATTTAGAAGTGTCCACAGAGGGAACTTATATTGAAATAACTACAGAAAATACAACATTTAATATAGAAACAACAGAAACAACATCTAAACTTTCAGATGATGATATTCAAAAAGTTAAGGATTTTTATAAAGGTCAAGTATTTGTTGGTGATAGTATTATGTCAGGTTTTGCTAATTACGCATCAACAGATGATGCTCCAGAATGGCTTAACGATGTTATATTTTTGTCTAAGGTGTCTTGGGGTATAAGTGCTGCTTTAAATGATAACAATGGCATATTTTATCAAGGCAAGACACAGGGGTTATTTACAACATTGGAACAAATTAAACCAAAAAAAATATTTGTTAACCTAGGAATAAACGAAATGAATGGCTTAGGTTCTCCGGGATATTCTGTAGATAAACTTATTAATAAATATGGAGAGCTAATTACAAAGATTAAGAAGGCGTCATCGACAAGTAATATATATATTCTTAATATAACTCCTTGTACAGAAAAGAGAGAAACTGCAACATTTAGTAATGCTACAATTAGAGAGTTTAATAAAGAGGTTGAAAACAAGGCTAAAACTTGGGGAGTTACATACCTTGATTTAGCCGGTGAATTTGGTGATGTATTGTCATCTGAATTGTCCACAGATGGAGTACATCATAATAATAAATCTTATACTGAAAAGTGGGTTCCATTTTTTGAAGGATTTGCATTAAATCAAAAATAAAAGAAGGGATAAAGATATGAAAAAGTTTGTAAAATTTTTTGCTGTTGTATTGACTATGTTCGCTTTTAGCGGATGTGGCAACAAGGCAGTAAATATTGATGTTAATACAGTATATAGTGGTATTTCGCCAATGACTGAGGGTACTCTTGTTAAAATGAATGATAATTACATTTCTAATTATTATGGTATAAATGTTGCTGATTTAGACCAGTATGTTTTTGCTCAAAGCGAAGACCCTAAGTCAGCTGAAACAATTGTTATTTTTAAGTGTGATGATAATGATAAAAGAGCTGAGTATATGACAGCTGTTGAAAATGCAATGAATCAGAAATATGATGAACTTTCTAATTATAATCTACCTGAAGAAGCTAAACTAGTAAAAGATTCAAAGGTTTATTCAGAAGGTAGTATTGTATATCTTGTTATTTCTGACAATGCTAAAGATATGAATAGTATTATAAAAGATTCTATTTCATAATGGAGGCAGGAAATGGTATTTTCAAGTTTAGAATTTATATTTTTCTTTCTTCCATTTGTTGCTATTATATATAAAATATGTAATAATATCAAAGCTCGTAATATTATTCTTATTATAGCTAGTGTATTCTTTTATGCTTTTGGTGAACCTAAGGCTGTTATATTGATGCTTTTGTCCATAGTTATTAACTATGGACTTGCTTTGTTAATGGATAAATATAATAATCGAAAAAGATTATTTCTTGCTTTATCTGTTATTATTAATTTAGCGTTACTTGTATATTATAAGTATACTGGATTTATAATTGAAAGTATTGATAATGTATTTTCATTTAATATAGATGTGCCTGTTATTCACTTGCCCATTGGTATATCTTTCTTTACTTTCCAAGCTATGAGTTATGTTATTGATGTTTACAGAGGCGATGTACCTGCTCAGAAAAAAATAGGCAATGTGCTTTTGTACATATCTTTTTTTCCTCAACTTATTGCAGGACCTATTGTTAAATATCACGACATAGAAAAGCAAATTGACAATAGAAGTATTACATTTGAAAAATATTCATCTGGTGTGCAAAGATTTCTTCTTGGATTGTTTAAAAAGGTTCTTATAGCAAATAATGTAGGTGCTGTTTGGAATTTAATCAGCAGTAGTGATTTTTCAAATATGTCTATGGCTACAGCCTGGCTTGGTGCACTTGTGTATTCGTTACAGATTTATTTCGATTTTTCAGGATATTCCGATATGGCTATAGGTCTTGGCAGAATGTTTGGCTTTGAATTTCTTGAAAACTTTAATTATCCGTATATATCAAAAAGTATAAGAGAGTTTTGGAGAAGATGGCATATATCTCTTTCAACTTGGTTTAAGGAATATTTATACATTCCTTTAGGAGGAAATAGAAAGGGGAATATAAGAACATATGTTAATCTTTTAATTGTATTTTTTTGTACAGGACTATGGCACGGTGCAAGTTGGAATTCTGTTATTTGGGGCTTATGGCACGGCTTTTTTTCAGTAGTAGAAAGACTTGGATTTGGTAAAGTTCTTGCTAAGGACAAAACAACCATATTTAGTAGAATATATACTCTTTTTGTAGTAATAGTTGGCTTTACTATATTTGCGTTAGTTGATTTTAATGACCTTAGAACATATATAACAATTATGCTTTTTAATGCTAATGATGTTTTAATTGATAATAATTTTATTTTTATTATTAAGAATAATATATTTATTATTTTAGCTGGTGTATTAATATCAACACCTGTTTATAATTGGGTTACAAATAAGTTAAAGTTTAATAATAAAAAAATAGACTGTGTATTTAATATTGTTTTTGTTATTTTGTATTTAATGGGATTTATGTTGTCAGTAGCTTACTTAGTAAGTTCTAGCTACAATCCATTTTTATATTTTAGATTTTAAGGAGGTATAACACAATGATTAGAATTAATGGAATATTGTTTTCAGTTGTTGTTTTACTTCTTGCTTTGTTATTTATAATTACTCCAAAGAATAATTTTTCAGAAAATGAAAATAGAAGTCTTGCTAATTTACCTAAATTTGATGTTGATAGTGTATTAACTGGTGAATATATGGAAGATGTTACAACTTATTTATCTGACCATTTTCCTTTTAGGGATAAATTTGTTAGGTTAAAAAATGATTTTGAAATTGATTTTTTAAATAAAAAGTATGTTAACAATATATTTGTTGGGAATAATGATTGGTACATTGAGGACTATACAAAGCCTGTAAATACTGATAAAATAATATATAACCTTAATAAGTTTCAAGATAGCTTAAAAAATGTAAAAGCAAATTTTATATTAGTGCCAACTCAAGTGTCTATATACAAAAATGAGTTACCTAAATTTGCATCTCCCTTAAGCCAGCTTGAAACAATTGACAAGTATTATTCACATTTAAATATGGATAATATTAATGTTTATGATACATTAATGGCTCATAAGAATAGTGAGAAGTTATTTTACAAATATGACCATCATTGGACAACTGACGGAGCATACTATGCTTATGTTGAATATTGTAAGTCTAAAGGTTTTACTCCTATAGATAGAAGTGAGTATACTGTAGAAACTATAGAAGATTTTAGAGGAACTATTTATTCTAAGATAAATAGTGATAATATTAAAACAGGTGAAGATATAAAAATT
>UQRG01000159.1 GCA_900543365.1 uncultured Eubacterium sp.
GAACAGGTGTGTTTGATTTATCAGATATATAATTTTTTAATTTGTTGAAATTTTTGTTTTCTTTTAAAAAATCATAAAAAATATTCATTTTACTTGCCTATTCCTTTTTTGTTAAAGGTATTCATAGCTTTTTGAGCATTGCCGTCTTTTACAATCATAGTTACGGCATCACCGGCATCAGTAATACCCTTTATAATATCATCGTGTTCTTCGTTTGTAAATTTACTTAAAACATATTTTGCCAAATCCCATTGAGCTGGTTTTTCACCTACACCAACTCTTACTCTTGTAAAGTTGTCATATCCAAGCTGATAAATAATGTTTCTTAAGCCTTTTTGACCACCATCGCTGCCTTTGGTTCTAATTCTAATAGAACCTACAGGTAAATTAATGTCGTCACATACAACAATTATATCTTCTGGTTCAAGTTTATAAAAATTGACAAATTCCCTTACACTTTCACCACTTAAATTCATATATGTGAGAGGTTCAATAAATATTACTTTTTCAAAGCCAATTCTTCCTTCACCAGTTACAGCTTTAAATTTTTCTTTGTTCATATCAATATTATAATCATAGGCAAGTTTGTTTATTACTTCAAAGCCTACATTGTGTCTTGTCCATTTGTAATCTCTACCCGGATTACCTAAACCTATTATAGCTTTCATACAAATCTCCCTTCTTTACACATATTTTACTGCCAATGATTATAACACAAAATTTAGTATTTTACAAATACAATACTTAATTTTAATTACAATTTTGTAACATTTTTTATTTTGTAGTAAAATAAATGCTAATATTCATTGTCAAATTATAGAAAGTATTGTATTAAATTTTATTTAATAATAAATTTTTAAAGTATTGAAATAACTTGAAATATATGTTATTATTATAAAATGTATGATATAAAGGAGGTTATAACTTGAATAATAAGAATAAATTTAGAAGTGTTTTATTATATTTTGCTATTTTTGCTGTTATTATAGCAGTTATTATAATAAAAAATGGTATTAGCACTACAAAAGAAACTCAAGTTCAGCGTTCATACAATGATATGATTTCTCAGATGGTTAATTCTGAAATTGACACTATAGAAATACAAAAGGATGCACAGGTAAGTGATTCAGGTTTAGCAATTGTTCACACAGCTAAAGGTGAAAATTATGCTGTTAATATTCCAAGTGTTTCTGGTCTTATGGATATTGTTAATAGTCTTGCAGCACAAAATGCAATTAAGGTTAAGACAATTACACCATCAAAAACAGGTAGCTTTCTTTCAATTGGTGCTACTGTAGTAACAATTATTATTGTTGCTGCTCTTATGTTTGTTCTTTTGCAACAAATGAGAGGTGGTGGCGGTGGTGGAAAGGTTATGACTTTTGGTAAGTCAAGAGCCAAACTCCACACAGATGCTGACAAGAAGTATACTTTTGCTGATGTAGCAGGTCTTGATGAAGAAAAGGCAGAAGTAGAAGAAGTTGTGCAATTTTTAAAAGAACCTAAGAAGTTTACAGATTTAGGTGCAAGAATACCAAAGGGTATGCTTATGGTAGGACCTCCAGGTACGGGTAAAACTTTACTTGCTAAGGCTATTGCTGGTGAGGCTGGTGTTCCGTTCTTCTCTATTTCTGGTTCAGACTTTGTAGAAATGTTTGTTGGTGTTGGTGCATCAAGAGTTAGAGATTTGTTTGACCAAGCCAAGAAAAATACTCCTTGTCTTGTGTTTATTGATGAAATTGATGCAGTTGGTAGACAAAGAGGTGCAGGTCTTGGTGGTGGTCACGATGAAAGAGAACAGACCCTTAATCAGCTTCTTGTAGAAATGGACGGTTTTGGTGTAAATGAAGGCATTATAATTATTGCTGCAACTAATAGACCTGATATTCTTGATCCAGCTCTTTTAAGACCAGGTCGTTTTGATAGACAGCTTGTAGTTGGTGCACCTGATGTAAGAGGTAGAGAGGCAATATTAAAGGTTCACGCTAGAGGTAAGAAAATGGCATCTGATGTTGACCTTAATGAAATTGCTCAGACAACACAAGGATTTACTGGTGCTGACCTTGAAAATCTTCTTAATGAAGCAGCTTTACTTGCTGCTAGACATAATCAGAAAGTTATTACTCAACAGAATATTAAAGATTCGTTTATTAGGGTTGCTTTAGGTACTGAAAAGAAATCTAAAGTAATCACTGAAAAAGAGAGAAAAATTACAGCTTATCACGAAGCTGGTCACGCAATATTGTTTGAAAAACTTCCAAAGCTTAGTCCAGTGCATACTGTTTCAACTATTCCTGTTGGTAGGGCAGGCGGTTATACAATGCCTATGCCAAAGGATCAAGGATTTGAGTTTAAAAAGGAAATGGAAGAACATATTGTAGCTACATTTGGTGGTAGAGTTGCTGAAGAATTAATATTTGGTGATTATACACAGGGGGCAAGTGGTGATATTGAACAAGCATCTAAGGTAGCTAGAATGATGGTTATGCGTTATGGTATGAGTGAAAAACTTGGACCAATTCTCTACGGCGATGAAAACCACGATGTATTCTTAGGCAAGGATATTGGACACGGTAGAAATTATGGTGAGAGAACAGCTACTGAAATTGATGATGAAATTAAGAGAATTATATTTGAGTCTTATAATAAGGCTAAGGAAATTCTTTCATCTGATATTGATGCTCTCCATAGAACAGCTAAACTTCTTATTGATAGGGAAAAGGTATCAGGTGATGTATTTAGAGCTTGTCTTAATCAGGTTGGAGAGTTTGCTCCAGAGTCTGTGCTTAATGATATAGGCGAAAATACAGAAAACTTAGAAAATAAAACTGAAGAATAATTATTTTAAGACACAAGAATTTCTACATTCGTGTGTCTTTTTTATATTTAAAATTTTTCTTTTCTTTTTTATTTATTTATGGTAAAATATATATATAAGATATAAGTGTGATATTATATTTAATATAGTTCCTGATGAAGGGAGTTGATTATATGAAAATTTATAGACTTTTGGCTTTAACAGGTGTTGTTGTATCAATAGTTTCACCTAATGTTTTTGCATCAAGTAAATGCCTATAATAAATTGGATAGATTAATTACAGAAGTGGACCCTAAAAAAGAGGGCATAAATTATTATGTGGCAACAGATAAAAATAAAAATGACTGGCACGGTGTTTATGATGACAAGGGGAATATTGTAGCTATGACTTCTACAGTATATGATAGAGGTGAGGCAGAGGATATTGCTGGAGAATTTGGAAGTAGAGAATATTATAAAGTACCGATGGGATATAGAAATGGTTTAGATTTTTATCAAATTATAATTCCTGTATATAAGGATACCGAAATTGATATTCTTTGTGCAAGACCTACAGAACTTTATGATGGTGGATATAAGGTAATTAAAGAATGGGATATGTCAGATAATGATGTTATAATTCTTAGGACTAATCTTACACCGTCTTATATGGTTAGAGTTTCTAATGGGGATAATGATGGCTTTGTAAAGTGGGATAGCACTTGGTATCCAGAGGAAGAAAATAATTAATAATTTAAATATACTTTATAATATGTATATTATTATAGA
>UQRG01000160.1 GCA_900543365.1 uncultured Eubacterium sp.
TTATCAAAAAACATTTAATTAAGTAATATTTCGCTGATATTTCATCAGCAACGAATGATAGTTTACCACAACATAAATGTTTTGTCAACAGTATTTTATAAATTTCTACAAATTTCTTTTTTATAACTTATAAAATCGTCAAATTGCTCAGTATCATAGTTTATAACAAGCTCATTTGGCATATTAACTTCTGCCAAAAGTTTTTCGCATCTTTTAAAATCGCCTATATAAGTATGATAATGCGAATCACTACCCAAAATAATAGGTAAACCTTGTCTTTTACATTCTTTCAACATTTCTATAGCTATAATTTCACCACCTGCTCGTCCATTAGCTGGATTAAACGAAGAATTATTAAGTTCTAGCAATGTATGACTATCTCTCGCAACTGTTACAACTTTCTTTATATTAATAGGATATCTAGGGTCCCCTGGGTGACCTATTATATTTATAAATGGATTATTCATAACATTAATTATTGCCTCTGTATTTTCTTCCTCTGTTCCTGGAGCAATACAAGGAATATGAAGGCTTGCAATAGCAATATCAAATTTCTTCATTATTTTCTTTCTTATAGACTTATCTAATTTCCCATCATAATCCATAATATTAAATTCTACTCCCTTAAATATTCTAACACCTTCTATATAATCAGGAATAATATTTAAGTTTAGGAAATGCAAAGGTCCACAAGAACCCGGCATATTAGGTGCGTGGTCTGTCATACCTAAATATTGGATACCTATTGATGCAGCATAGTGAGCATTTTCAGTTATTGTACTGTATGCGTGTCCACTGGCTATAGTGTGGGTGTGCATATCAATTTTATATTTTGCCATTTTATATCAACCTTTCTAATAATTATCAGTATACAAATCGAAATAAATGTTTTATAATTAAGTTAATATTCTATAAAGGAGGTTTACCCTATGAAAATATACAAAAGCGAAATTACTGTAATAGAGAAAATAGACAAAGTGAAATGTAATTGCTGTGGCAACGAAATTACTGCTGATGCTAACGGATATACCTCCGATTACTTATCTATTAGCAAAAGATGGGGATACAATAGCAGCTTTGATAACGAGGAACATAATTTTGATTTATGCGAAAATTGCTATAAAAAGTTAATAAGTACATTTAAAATACCTATTAATTAATCTTCACCTAAGCAACTAAAGGTAAAAAAATCTACAAATAAAGCCTTATTCTTTTTTAGCACCTTACTACATTCGTTTATTGTTGAGCCTGTTGTAAAAATGTCATCAATAATAAGTATTTTTTTATTTTCAATATTTACATTCTTTTTCAACCTAAAAGCACCTTTTATATTTTTTGTTCTTTCTTTTTTGCTTAACGAATTTTGTGGTTCAGTATTAATATGCCTTTCTAACAATCTACAATATTGAACATTTATAGCTTTTGCCACAATTTTTGCCAATATTTCAGACTGATTATAACCCCTGCTCCTATATCTTTTAGGGTGCAGGGGTACAGCAGTTACATAATCATAATCTAATTCAATATTATTAATAGCATATTCCGCCATAATTTTACCAATAACTTTTCCATTACAAAACAAACCCCTATACTTGAATATACGAACACTATCACGAACAGCATCTTTATATTCAAAAACAGAATATCCCTTAGTAAAATAAAAATTATTGCTATTACAACCTCTACAGTTGCCAGAATGATAAATAATCCGTCCACAAATATTACATCTTCTTACTTCTTTAATTTGAAATTGAGGTAAACATTTACTGCAAAAATTTTCTTTATCATTTACCTTTAAAATTTCATTGCAACCAATACATCGTTTAGGATATATAAGTGATAATATATTATCAAATATTGTCACTAGCAGATTTATTTTCATTTTCTTCAATACTGTACTTTCTAAAGATTTCCATAAATTCTTCACCAGTAATATTTTCTCTTTCGTATAAAAACATTGCTATTTCTTCCAATGCCTCTTTGTTTTCTAAAAGCATTTCCTTAGCTTTTTTATGGCAATCCCTAATAACAGCAAGAACTTCTCTATCAAGTTCAGCAATAGTACTTTCACCAACTAAGGTAACTTTATCTCCAGAAAGATACTTGTTTTGAACACTTTCAAGGGCCATCATATCAAATTTATCACTCATACCATAAAGACTAATCATATTTCGAGCCAAATTAGTTGCCATTTCAATATCATTACTAGCACCAGTAGTAATAGAACCAAATACAATTTCTTCTGCACTTCTGCCAGCAAGATAAACAATAATTTTAGCTAAAATTTCATCTTTACTCATAAGATAACGTTCTTCCTCTGGCATTTGCATAGTATAGCCAAGAGAACCCATTGTTCTCGGTATAATAGTAATTTTTTGAACTGGTTGAGCATTTTTCTGCAAGGCAGCAGCAAGAGCGTGTCCAACCTCGTGAAATGAAACAATTTTCTTTTCCTTATCAGACATAATCCTATCTTTTTTCTCTTTACCAGCAATAACAACTTCAACAGACTCCATTAAATCTTCTTGCAAAATTTCATTTCTACCAAGTCTAACAGCACGCAAAGCAGCTTCATTAACAATGTTAGCAAGGTCAGCACCACTTGCACCACTTGTAGCAAGAGCAATTTTCTTAAGGTCAATATCAGAACCTTGTTTAACACCCTTAATATGAACCTTTAATACTTCAATACGACCTTTTAAATCAGGATTTTCAACAATAATTCTTCTGTCAAATCTACCAGGTCTTAACAAAGCTCTATCAAGAACTTCTGGTCTATTTGTTGCTCCCAATATAACAACACCTTTAGATGAATCAAAACCGTCCATTTCAGATAAAAGCTGATTAAGAGTCTGGTCGTTAGAACCAAATCTGTTATCTCTCTTTTGACCAACTGCATCAAGTTCATCAATAAAGACAATACAAGGTGCATTTTCCTGAGCACTCTTAAATAACTCACGAACCCTTGATGCACCAACACCAACAAACATTTCTTCAAAATCTGAACCTGAAAGGCTCATAAATGTAACATTAGCCTCACCTGCAACAGCTCTGGCAAGCAAAGTTTTACCAGTACCAGGAGGCCCAACTAGTAATGCACCCTTAGGTTGTTTTGCACCAATTTTCTTGTATTTTTCAGGATTATGGAGAAAATCAATAATTTCATTTAAAGACTCCTTTGCCTCGTCCTGACCTGCAACATCTGCAAAAGTAACCCCTGTTTCCTTTTCCATATATACCTTAGCATTGGATTTTCCCATTCCTCCAACACCCATTTTGCCAACAGCAAAACGCATAATTAACATAAAACCAAGGTACATAATTAAAATTGGTAATATCCAACTAGTAAAGAAAGATACAATTGGAGAATTGTACTGTATTGGAGAATAAAATTCAACATTATGTTTCCTTAAAATAGGCACAAGCTCATCATAACTAACTTTACCTACATAAAACTTATCGTTACCAGTAGCAAGTTTTTTATCCTTTTCTCCAAGTTTGTCTGCATATGGATAAACAACAAGTTT
>UQRG01000161.1 GCA_900543365.1 uncultured Eubacterium sp.
ATATATTTAATAAATATTTTTTAATACTCTATTACAATTTTTATCACAAAATAGTAATAGAGTATTATTTTTCATATTTAACAAAATTTATTGAAATTATGATAAAATTGTGGTATATTTAACCTTAACATACCAATTACATAGGAGAATAAAAATGGACTACAGAGGAAAGCTTAAAAATTTTAAAAGAATAGTTGTTAAGGTTGGTACAACATCACTTACATACAGTAATGGTAAATTTAATTTAAAGAAAATTGATACTCTTGCTAAGATGCTTACAGACCTTACTAATAGAGGTATTGAAGTTGTGCTTGTATCATCTGGTGCAATAGCTATTGGAGCAGAGAAATTGGGACTAAAAGAAAGACCAAGAGATGTTATTGGTAAGCAGGCAGCATCTGCTGTAGGTCAAGCATTGTTGATGCAGTTGTATGAAAAACTTTTTAGTGAATATAATCAAAAGGTTGCACAAATTCTTATTACAAAGCCTGTATTTGATGCTGAAATTAAAAGAAGAAATGCTAGTAATACCATTAATAGGCTTCTTGAAATGGGTGTTATACCTATAGTCAATGAAAACGATACTATAGCTACTGATGAGTTTAATGAGTTTTCTGATAATGATACTCTTTCGTCTTATGTTGCTGCATTAATTGAAAGTGATTTACTCATAATATTGTCAGATATTGATGCAGACCCTAATAAAAATAAAGATGCTAAAATGATTGATACTATACCAGAAATAAATGATGATATTTATGCTCTTGCTGGTGATTCTGCTTCACATCTTGGCACTGGTGGTATGGTTACTAAGGTTAAGGCAGCTGATTATTTAAGAAAGAGAAATGTAAGTATGGTTATAGCCTCTGGAGAAAATCCAAATATAGTATATGATATTTTAGATGGTAAAAATGTAGGAACACTGTTTGTAGGTGGTAATATTGAATAAAAAGGAATTTAGAAAAAAGTATAAGGAAATAAGGAAAAATCTTTCTGGGAGTATAACAGAAAAATTTTTTTATGAAGAAACCTATATTAAATCTAAGTCAGTATTTACATTTGTAAATTACGATAGTGAAATTAATACAACTAATCTTATAAATAAAGCTTTAAGTGACAATAAGATTGTGGCAGTTCCTTATATGACTGGTAAAGCACACGAAATGGTTTTTATTAGAATCAAATCTATTAATGAACTTAAGCCTAATAAAATTGGAATACTTGAACCGGAGTATAATATTGATAATGTTATAAAATCAGATAAATATACTTTAATAATTGTACCAGGTCTTGTTTTTGATAATGATTTTTATAGAATAGGATATGGTGGGGGATTTTATGATAAGTACATTGATGAAAATGAATATATGGCTACTGTTGGTGTGTGCTTTGATGAGCAAATAATAGAAAATGTACCTAGAGATAAATATGATAGAACTGTAGATATAATTGTGACAAATAGTAGAATATGGAGGTAATACAATGAGAACTTTAACAGAAATTGGTGAAAGTGCAAAGATTGCTAAAAGAGCATTGGCAAAACTCACAACTGATGAAAAAAACAATATTTTATTAAAGGCGGCAGAGGCTTTAAAGAATAATTATGCGGAAATATTAAAGGCTAATGAAATTGACCTTAAAAATGGTGAAAAAAATGGACTTAAGCCATCAATAATGGATAGACTTGCTTTAAGTAAAGATAGAATTTATGCAATGGCTGATGGACTTGAACAAATTGCTAAACTTCCAGACCCAATTGGTGAAATTTTAAATATGAAAACATTACCTAATGGTCTTATAGTTGGTCAAAAAAGAGTACCTATGGGTGTAATTGGCATTATTTATGAGGCTAGACCTAATGTTACTTCTGATGCTTTTGGTCTTTGTCTAAAAGCTGGCAGTGCTGTTATTTTAAGAGGTGGTAAGGAGGCTATTAACTCAAATATAGCAACTATAAATGTTTTTAAAAATGCTATTAAGGAATTAAATGTTGATGAAAACATCGTTCAGCTTGTTGAAGATACATCAAGAGAAAGTGCTAATGAAATGATGAAGATGAATGGTTACATCGATGTTCTTATTCCTAGAGGTGGTGCAGGTTTAATTCAGGCAGTTGTTCAAAATTCTACAGTACCTGTTATTGAAACAGGTGTTGGTAATTGTCATATATTTGTTGATGAAAGTGCAGATATTAATAAGGCAGTTAATATCATTGTTAATGCTAAGGCTCAAAGACCTGGTGTTTGTAATGCAGCAGAAACTATGCTTGTTCACAAAAACATTGCTAATGAGTTTTTGCCAATTTCCATAAGAGCTTTAAGAGAAAAGAATGTTGAAATTAGAGGTGACAAGGCTGTTAAGGCTATTGTTAATGATGTAGTTGATGCTACTGACGAAGATTGGGCAACAGAATATTTAGATTATATTCTTGCTGTAAAGATAGTTGATAATATTGATGATGCTATTGACCATATTACGAAATATTCAACAGGACATTCTGAATGTATTGTTAGTGAAAATTATACAAATACTCAAAGGTTTTTGCAGGAAATTGACTCTGCTGCTGTTTATGTTAATGCTTCCACTAGATTTACTGATGGTAATGAATTTGGTTTTGGTGCGGAAATTGGTATAAGCACACAGAAACTTCACGCAAGAGGACCTATGGGTCTTAAGGAACTTACTACGACTAAATACTTAATTTATGGTAACGGACAAATTAGGAAATAATGAGATATAGTAGTGTTATTAAAGGAACATTTATTAAGAGAGATAATAGATTTATTGCACAAGTGAATATAAATGGTAATGTTGAAGTGTGTCACATTAAAAATACTGGAAGATGTAGGGAACTTCTTGTTGAGGGAACAGAAGTTTGGCTTGAACCTAGTACTAATCCGGCAAGAAAAACAAAATATTCTCTTGTAGTAGTAAATAAAAATGGTAGACTTGTTAATATGGATTCTCAAGCACCTAATAAAGTTGTGGAAGAAGCAATATTAAATGGTTTGATATTTGATAATGTGACTTATTTAAAAAGAGAGTATAAGTATGGCAATTCTAGGTTTGACTTTTATATGGAACAAGGAGAGGTAAAATCGTTTGTTGAAGTAAAGGGCGTTACCCTTGAAAATAATAATGTTGTTAGTTTTCCAGATGCTCCAAGTGAAAGAGCAGTTAAACATTTAGATGAATTGAAAAATTCATTAAATGATGGGTATAATGCTTATGTTGTGTTTGTAGTACAAATGAGTGATGTTAATTACTTTGTACCTAATATTGAAAATCATAGAGAGTTTGCTGATAAATTAAAAGAAGTTAGCAAAGCAGGAGTTAATGTTTTAGCTTATGATTGTAATGTTAAGTACGATGAACTTGTTCTTAGAGATAATAAAGTTGAAGTTAGAATTTAGAAAATGTAAGTTATTTATTAATTTAGCGGTGTAGGTTATTTTAGTTCTACACCGCTTTTTTAT
>UQRG01000162.1 GCA_900543365.1 uncultured Eubacterium sp.
GGTTATGGAACGCCTTAAAGAAATTGATGAGGTTGCTTATGTTAGATTTGCTTCTGTTTATAGACAATTTACAGATGTAGATAGTTTTATGAATGAACTAGGAAAATTATTAAAAGATAAAAAATAAACTTAAAATAAATAACTTATCATTAATATAGGTAGTTTATAATAATATTTGATTTCTTTAAATATAACACAAAATTGTTTAAAATTTTTGTAAAAAATGATTAAAATGGTTTGACAGTTTTTTGTCATAGTATTATAATTTATAAGATAAATTTGTCGAAATTCTTTTGATAAATTAATGTTACTAATATTTAGCAACAAGGAGGATTACTATGGAAATTTTTGTATGTGTAGGAAGTTCATGTCACTTAAAGGGGTCTAAGACTATTATTGACAAACTTACAGAATTAATTAATGAAAATAAAATTGGGGGCAAGATTGTGTTAAAGGGCTCTTTCTGTATGGGTCAATGTAGTCACGAAGGCGTTTCTGTTAAAATAAATAACGAGGTTTATTCTGTTACAGAAGAAGACATAGAAATGTTCTTTAATAAGAAGATTTTGCCTAATGTCTAATTAGCTGGGAGGCAGTTATATGAGCTATATTAAGGTCAGAAAGGCTAACTGCAAAAACTGTTATAAATGTCTTAAAAATTGTCTTGTTAAGTCTATTAAGTATGTTAATGACAAGGTAGAAATTATTGAAGATGCTTGTATACTTTGTGGTGTTTGTATGACTACTTGTCCTCAAAAGGCAAAAAAAATACAAAACGATATTGAATACATAAAAGAATATGTTGCAAATCCAGAGATTACAACTGTTGTAAGTCTTGATCCAAGTTTTGTTGCAGCCTTTGGCGAAAATGCTCCGGCTCTTGGTTGGGCATTAAAAAGTCTTGGATTTGACTATGTTGAAGAAGCTGCCATTGGTGCAAAATATGTGACTAAGGAATATTTGCGACTTATTAAGGAAGGTAAAATTAAGAATATTATTTCTTCAGCTTGTCCAGCCATTAATATGTATGTGCAAAAGTATTATCCAGGCTTAACAAAGTGGCTTGCACCGGTTATGTCACCAGCACTTGTTCACGGCAGAATTATTAAGGAACAAAGAGGTGCTGATGTTAAGGTTATACATTTGACTCCTTGTCTTGCTAGAATAAAGGAATGTGATGAAAGTCAGTTTGTAGATGGTGTTATTACTTATGAGCAACTTATGAAGTGGCTATTAGATGCTAATGTTACTCCTGAAAGTGAGTTGCTAAAAGAACACGATGATGATGGATTTGATAATGAGGGTGGTTATTCTAGAATTTACCCTATTGTAGACGGTATTGTATATGATTTACAACATCAGTATTGTAAGTTTACAGGAACAGAGTATATTGAAGGTTATGACCTTGTTGCTGTTAGTGGTCTTGCTAATGTTACAAAAATACTTGATGAAATGCAAAAGGGTAATATTAACCACGCATTTGTTGAGGCATCATCTTGTTATGGTGGTTGTGTAAATGGTCCTTTTATGCCTAAAACTCGTTCAACAGGATATAAAGCTAGAATTGATGTAAAAAATTATGCTGATAATGCCCATAGGTCAAAGCATTATGATGTATCAAGTGTAAAGACTGAATATAAGCCTGAGCCGATTTACCAAGATATACCAACTGAAGAAGAAATAAGAGCAATTCTTTCTCAGATAGGTAAAAACTCAAGGGCACAAGAGTTAAATTGTGGTAGTTGTGGTTATGCTACCTGTAGAGAAAAGGCTATTGCCGTTTATCAAAAAAAGGCAGACCTATATATTTGTATGCCTTATATGACTGATATTAATCAAGCAATGAGTAATGTTACATTGAGCCTTACACCTAATTATATTATTGCTGTTGATAGTGATATGTATATTAAGGAATTTAATGTAGCGGCTCAAAAGTTATTTAAAATAACAAGACTTGCGGCTTTGAATCAAAAGTTGTCAAACTTTATTGATACAACAGATTTTGAGCAGGTAATAGCAAACAAAAGTGGAATTTATGATAAAAAGGTATCTTATCCGGAACTTAACATTGTTACAGAACAGACAATAGTATATTCAAGTGAAAGAAATATGGCAATAGCTATTATAAAAGATGTAACACAAGAAGAAAAGGATAAGGAAACACTTTATAACAGAAAAATGGAGTCTGTTAATATGGCTCAAAAGGTTATTGATAAGCAGATGGTTGTTGCACAGCAAATAGCTAGTCTTTTAGGTGAAACTACAGCAGAAACTAAGGTTACTTTGGATAAGCTTAAGAATTTAATTGATTCTGAGGAAATGAACAATGGTTGATAATGTTTATGTTGATGCAACGTACAAGAGTTTAAATAAATACAAAGAAGAACTTTGTGGTGACAATGTAGAAATACTTAAAAGTGATGATAAGTACATTGTAGTGCTTTCAGATGGCTTAGGAAGTGGAGTTAAGGCTAATATTTTGTCAACTCTTACAGCTAAGATAATTTCAACAATGCTTTATGAAGGTTCAAATATTGAAGATACTGTTGATACCATAGTTCATACTTTGCCCATTTGTAATGTTAGAAAAGTGGCTTATTCTACATTTATAATATTGCAGATAGATTATAATGGAAATGCTTATTTGGTTGAATTTGATTCTCCGGGATGTATATTTGTTAGAGATGGAAAAAGAATTGATATTAATTATAGCTACAGAGAAATAGCTGGTAAGGCTATAAAAGAGGCCAGATTTAAAGTTAAGGCTGATGATGTTCTTACTCTTATGAGTGATGGAGTTATATTTGCTGGCATAGGTAATCTTATGAATTTAGGTTGGGGTTGGGAGAATGTATGTAAGTTTCTGACAAATAAAATACATAAAGGCATTTCTTCTGCTAGACTTACTAATATACTTAGTGACAATTGCAATCAGCTTTATATGAATAAGCCTGGTGACGATACAACTGTTGCTACAGTTCGTATAGTTCCACAAAAAATAGTGAGTCTTTACAGTGGACCTCCAGTTGACCCTAATAATGACGAAAGACTTGTAACAGAATTTATGATGCCTGAGGGTAAAAAAATTGTCTGTGGTGGTAGTTCTGCTACTATTGTTAGCAGGGTATTAAAAGAGCCTTTAACTCCAAGTCTTGAATATATAGACCCTGAAATTCCACCAACGGCTGTTATTCCAAGTATTGACCTTGTAACAGAAGGTGTAATAACACTTAAAAAGGCTGTAGACATTATTAGAGGCTATGTTGAAAACCCTACTGATAAGGCTATAATTGAAAAAATGGATAAAAAAAATGGTGCTGCAATTATTGCTAAAATGCTTATTGAGGATTGTACCCATTTCTATATGTTTATAGGTCAAAAAATTAATCCGGCACATCAAAATCCGGATTTGCCCGTTGATTTAAGTATAAAAATGATTATTATGGACGAG
>UQRG01000163.1 GCA_900543365.1 uncultured Eubacterium sp.
TTGTAAAGGAACATCAAGAGGAAAAATAAATGAACTTATAATTTCAAATTTCAAAGAAATTAAGTTATAAAAAATTACAATTTTAAAACTAGAATGGAGGTTATTAAAATGAACAGAAATTTTTCCGATTGGTTATGTAGTTTTCGCGACAGCATATCAACCTATGAATCTTATACCGATTTTGATAAAATTTTTAATAATGTGTAAGAATTAAAAATTGAACTCAATATATTAAATTCTCTTATTGGTTCAAAAAATATAAGTAAAGACTTTGAAAATCTTGTTAATAAATATCCAGAAATTTTAAAATGTATCCCTATACTATTAGCTATAAGAGCTACTGAAATATATGCTACCGATAATATTAAAGAATTTACATATAATTTTAAAGAACCTAATGCTTCAATAGAACAATATAAAGTATTTATGCAAAAAACTGGATTGTTTGACTTATTGGAAAACCACATTTTACACAATCTTATAGACTATGTAACAGGTGTCGAAACAGGTCTTGACTCTAATGCGAGGAAAAATCGTAACGGTAAATTAATGGAGGATTTAGTAGAAAATTTTATAAAAAAAGCTGGTTTTACTGAAAATAAAAATTATTTTAAACAAATGACTATTAGTTCAATTTCTAAAAAATGGAATATAAACTTAAATGCTATATCAAATCAAGAAAAAACAGAAAAGAAATTTGACTTCGTTATAAAAACAAACAATATTATATATGGAATTGAGGCAAATTTTTTTGCTAGTAAAGGTTCAAAACTAAATGAAACCGCTCGTAGTTACAAAACAATCGCATTAGAAGCTAATACCATTACGGGATTTACTTTTGTTTGGTTTACTGACGGACAAGGCTGGAATAAAGCCAAAAATAATCTTGAAGAAACTTTTGATGTTATGGAACATATCTATAATATTAAAGACTTAGAAAACGGTATTATTAATGAAGTTTTTAAATAATTAAAAAATAAACTTTAATATAAATTTAATCTTTAAACTATTGCTTCCTTAATTTTTTAGGTATATACTAAAAATATACAATAAGGAGGCAATTTTTATGAAATTCAAAAGATTATTATTTGTAGTATCTACAATAACTACTTTATACGCTGTAAATACATTTGCAGAAACAACAAATTCATTAGCAACAAGTCCTGTTGAAACAAGTCAATGGATAGATGACAAAGGCGATGACAGTAAGTATTCTATAGTAAACAGTACAAAACAACTTAAAGGTGTTGCTGATTATGATGGAAATGTTATACTTGATACAATATACAAAGATGTAAAAATTATTTCTGGTTGGGATAAGTTTGCTATACAAACTAAAGACAATAAGTGGACTATAACAAACATTGGAGGAGATAGGTATTTTAAAGAAACTTATGATTTTGTTGATACTAAATACTACAAAGGTGGTTTTATTGAAATAGGAAATTATGGCAATGATGAGTTTAGCAACAACATTGGCATACTTAATAAAAATATGAAATTTGTTGTACCAGTTGAATATCAAACTTATGTATACACTTATGATGATGAACTTCTTGTTGGCAAACTCAACAATGGAAAGTATGATTATTACAAAGTAAATAAAGACGGAAGTCTTGACTTTGTTATAACTATTGATGGTATATTAAGTCAAAATGGTATGGACGGCTACTATATTACCCACAAAAAAGACTGTGCAAACAATACTAGTGGTAAACTAGGATATATTAGTACCTTAGGCTTATGTGACAAGAACTTTAATATAATAATTGAACCAATTTATGAAAATACAGCTTTTTCTTATAACAACGATTTAGCTATTGTAAAAAAGGGAAGTACATATTATACTACATCAGACCTTCAAGAAAAAACTGGTAATGGTAAGTATGGTATAATTGATAGAATTGGCAACGAAATAGTTAAATGCAAATACGATTCTATTAAAAGAACTGGAAATACATATACATTTGCAACAGGTAATGAAACCAAAACATTAAATGTAAATGAACTTTATAGTAACGATAGTATTCAAATATTGTTAAATGGTGTCAAACTTAATACAGAAAATGAACCATATATTAAAGATAATTATACAATGTTACCATTAAGAACAGTTGCTGAAGCATTAGATGCTGAAGTTGGCTGGGATAATAACAGCAAAACAGCTATAATATCTAAAAATGGTAAAGTTGTAAGAGTAACTGTAGGCATTAAAGAAATGCTTATAAATAATACTTCTATTACTTTACCAACTGTTGCTGAAATTATTGATGGCACAACATATATTCCTCTTAGAAGTATAGCTACTGCTTTAGATACAGATATAAAGTGGGATAGTAAAAACAAAATTGTAAGTTTAAGCAAATAATTTAAAACTCCCTCTGCTGAATGTCAAGTATTTATAAATTAATAATATGTAAACTACATTCAATAGGCATTGTAAATTCCATTTACAGGTATCAATCGAAAGATTGGTACCTGTTTTTCTTTAATTCATTGCTATTTATAATATTTTTTCCTTTGGTTATGTTACTTTTGTTGATTTCATTATACTGTAGAAATTATCTTATAACTTTTCTTTTTTGTATTTTCACTTGTTATTGTAAATAAAAAAACCTACGCAAAAGCATAGGTCTAATCTTTATAAATTAAAGAGCCGGTCTATAAGCCGGGTTATGTTTAGACAGTCATCTATCTAGTGTTATCGTCACCAATAACATCAAGCGTTCTTTACCTCAAGACGAGACGAGCAGCCTCAATGCCCCGATTTGAACTTGCTTCGGATGGGGTTTACAGGGACCCGATTTGTTACCAAACCAGCGGTGAGCTCTTACCTCACCTTTCCACCCTTACCTGCAAAAGTAGGCGGTTTATTTCTGTTGCACTATCCTTGGAGTCACCTCCACCGGACGTTATCCGGCATCCTGCCCTATGAAGCCCGGACTTTCCTCACGCTGTTTTCACAGCCTGCGACTATCCAACCGACTCTATAATTAACTATTTAATTTAAACTGATTCTTCCTGTTTAATAACAGTTACCATAACAATTCTGTTATCCTCAATTTCGTCAATTCTAAAAATATAACCGCCATATTCAACAGTAATATCTTTTTCATCCTCATCAGGTATTCTATCAAGCTGACCAATAAGGAAACCACCTAAAGTATCATATTCTTCCTCTGGCATTTCTATATCTAACTTTTCAGCTACATCATCAAGAGGGGTTGAACCTTCAATTCTTGTAACTCTTTCAGTTACTTCTGTTATATCAGGTACTTCCTCACCATCATATTCATCACGAATATCACCCATTACTTCTTCAATAAGGTCCTCCATTGTAACTACACCAGCAGTTCCACCGTATTCATCAACAACTATAGCCATATGAATGTTACTTTGCTGCATTTCTTCAAAAAGGTCATCAGTCTTTTTAG
>UQRG01000164.1 GCA_900543365.1 uncultured Eubacterium sp.
AATTATTTTATTGAATTCCAAAACTCTAAGAGTCTTACTATTCATATAAACATACTCCTTTTTAACACTATGTAATTATTATAACATACAAATGTCAAAAAATGCAACTAATTATTAAAAATATAAATTTTGTAACAATAAAATAAAGAAAATATAAATTAAGGTGGGTGTGAAAAAACATCCCTACGAAAAAGAGGGTGTGAAAAATTTAGAGTTTTTTCACACCCTCCATATGTCTAATATAACTTAATTTATGCTTGTATTTAAATACTCAACTACGGCAAATATGTATTCGCTATTAGTAGGTCGCTTATCATCATAAGTTTTGGCAAAACCCATCTTTTCATAAAATCCATTGCCTCCACACTTATTCCAAGCAGACTCAATAGCGTGTCTAATAGCTCTTTCAACTCTATCTGCAGTAGTATTATTACGCTTTGCAACTACAGGATATAAATATTTTGTAATGGCGTCTAAAGCATCACTTTTAAAGTAACCTTCCACAATAGCTTCTTTTAAATACTTATATCCTTTTAAGTTTGGAAGTATACCTGTGCTATTAAGTATTGACGATGTTATCCTTTCAATTCTTAACATTTTTTCTTTTTCTGTCTTTTCAGTTTCTTCATCAACTATTACTCCTGTTGCTTGAAACTCCAGTACTCTCTGAACTACCGACTCTGCAGAAAAAGGTCTTACAAATACATAATTTATACCAAATCTAAATGCAGCAGAAACAATTACATCATTTTCCTTATTGACAACTAGTACAAATTTAATATTAGGATTACTTTTTTTAATATCATCTATTTTAAAAAACATTTCCATAACATTACGCTTAAATAATTCTAAATCAACAACAATAATATCGATTTCTTTTTCTCTTAACATATCCATTGCCAAATTAACATCTTCAATAGATTGTACTCCTGTAATTGAACTATCAGCAGAAAAAGCAACTTCTAAAGCATTTTTCTCAGTACCTCTATCTAAACATAATATTACTTTCATAACTATTCCTCATTCCATTTTGTGTGCATTGTATTATAACTATTTGTTATGTTTTAATTTTATCATACTTTTCGTTTATGTCAAGTACTTTACAACATATTTTCAACAAAAATTCCATATCCTTTAGTAGGGTCATTTACAAATACATGAGTAACTGCACCTATAAGTTTTCCATTTTGTACAACAGGACAACCACTCATTCCTTGTACTATACCTCCAGTTATTCCTAATAACCTTTTGTCAGTAATTGTCAAAACAAAATTTTTTGTATCATTAGTATTATACTTATTAATACTATCTATATGAATACTATATTTTTCGACAAATTTTCCACTTGTATTGACATATATTGACGCATTTCCTGTTTTTACATCATTTTTATAACCAATGGGCATTTCTATACCATCAATTTTCCCACACATTTTTCCAAAAACACCATTATTTTCATTACTATTTATATACCCAATAGTTCTATTAAAATCAATATTTCCAATTAAAGCACCAGGTGTTCCAATCTGCCCTTTTTCAGCTTTGATAATATTAGCATCTAATATTTCGCCACCATCTATTTTCATTTTTTCACCCGTATCTACATCATTAATAGGATGACCAAGTGCCGCAAAAGTATTATTTTCTTTATCATAATAAGTTATTGTTCCTATGCCTTGAGTACTATCTCTTATCCACAATCCCAATTTGTAAGTATTATCGTCAACAGACTTTATTGGATTAACATTAATATTAAATTCCTTATCATTTCTCATAGCTTTTATTTTTATAGTGGATTTATTTTTAACTGCATCTATTAGTTCTTCTTTATTATTAATTTTTATATTATCAATTTCAAGTATAATATCTCCAGACCTTAAAATTCCTTTACAAGGCATATACTCTTTTCCATCAGTTGATTTAACTTGTCCAACACCAAGCACCAGAACACCCTTAGTATCAATACATATTCCTACAGTTCTTCCAATAACTTCAACTTTCTTTTCTGGCATAAAACATAGCTGAACTTTTTTAATTGGTAAGCCTAAAAGTTTAACATTTATATTAGCCACAGTATCTTCTTCTGACTTCATTATATTATCATTTGCTAAATCTAAATAAATATTGTCTTTAACTTTTTTATTATTAATACTTAAAACCTCGTTACTTTCAATCTCACCATCAAAAGGTGTCGACATATTAACAACATAGCTTTCGCCTGTAGTCATATAAATATTTTTAGGTATAAAAATATACTCAATTACAAAATATAATAAAACAAACACAAAAAATATTAATACCAAATATAGTATTTTTTTATTTTTCATTTAATTCACCTCACAATATTAAAATCCCCTTGTAAAATATAATTATACTGTCCTATTTAGACAAAAAAAGGAACAGACTTACATCTGTTCCAAATACAGTTAATTATAAAGTTTTTAAATACTTAATTTCATTTTCATTGAGTACTCTATAACTGCCCTTTTCTATATTACCAAGCTCAATATCTCCTAACGCAATTCTTTTGAGATTTATAACATTGCAATTTATAGCAGAACACATTTTTCTAACTTGTCGATTTCTTCCTTCGTGTATTTTTATTTCAAGAGAAATTAATTTGCCTTTTTTAATTATTCTTATTTTAGCTGGTGCAGTTTTTCTTCCATCTATTACAATGCCACTTTCAAATTTCTTCATATCTTCCTCTGTAGGTTCTCTGTCAACATCAGCAATATAAGTTTTGTTAACATTATGTTTAGGATGAGTCAATCTATATGTAAGCTCGCCATCATTTGTTAGTATAAGCAGACCTGATGTGTCGTAATCAAGTCTGCCAACAGGATAAATTCTTTCTTTAACATCAGATACATAATCAAGTACACTTTTTCTATTAAACTGCTCCTTAACTGTTGTTACACAACCTTCAGGCTTATTGAGCAGTATATAAACCATCTTTTCACAAATTCTAACAACTTTTCCATCAACTTTAACTATATCACTGTCACTTTCAACTTTAGTACCAAGTTCTGTAACAACTTTATTATTTACACTAACTCTTCCAGCAATTATAATTTCTTCTGACTTGCGTCTTGAAGCAACCTGTGCCTCTGCAAGATATTTTTGTAATCTTATTAGCATATTAATTTTATCCAATCCTCTATTATTTTATTAAAGCTATTGCCAAGACTATGTTTACTTATATTTTCACTAGCAATTATATCAATTTCTGCTGCCTTATAATTGCCAATATAAACTTCACCTATACCAATTTTGCTATTTTTATAAATAGGTGCTTCTATTATAGGTGGAACATTATTTTTAAACATTATTTCATTTTTTTCATTTTCATTTAAAAGAAGTTCGACACTATTCTTATATTTAAGTACCGTTTTATTAACCTTAGCCTTATCAACACATACATCAAT
>UQRG01000165.1 GCA_900543365.1 uncultured Eubacterium sp.
CTTCTAAGAGTGTTTTAATTTCTAATTGAGTATACACATCTCTAGTAACATTACCGCCAGAATTACCGACAATTTTCTGAACTTCATCTTTTGTAAAAGCTGTATGATTTTCAACTTCCTTATAGTAGCTGACCTTAAGGAAGTCTGCATAATTCTTGCTGATAACATCATTTTTTATAGACAGGTTGAACACAAAATTCATAATATTTTTGATATTATTGAGTGTTGACTTAGATATACTTATCTTGTCTAAGTCAACAATACCACCAAATCCATAAGGGTTTCTTATATATATGCTCATTTCAATAGCCAGTTGGAAAGAAATCTATAAAAGGTGCGTATATGATTAAATATTATTATTTCCATGTTGCATAATGAATTTATTTATCTTTCTATATCCTTGCTCTAAAATATATCGTTTTTAGCCTTTACACAAAATCTGAAACGGATTTTTCATTAAATAAAGTATTCAGGATAAAGAGCAAGTATTTCTTCTTTTTCACTATCTTTTTTACCTAAATGTTTAGTCATAATGTTTTCGGCTGATTGGAAATCGTGGTTTTCAATAGCGTCAAGAATTGATTTATGTTCATTTACTATTTTATCTATTTTCAATGCCTTTAAAGTTAAAATTCTAAATCTATCAAAATAAGCCATTTGTGAACTTATAATATCGTAAGACCACTGTTTACCAACGGATTCAAACAATAATTTGTGAAAAACATTATCAAGATTTTGAAATATAGTGTGGTCAACCATATTGACACATAATTCCTGTTCTACTATATTGCTTTTAAGTTTAATTAAATAATTGTCAGGAATACCCTTACAAGCAATTTTAAGAATAGCAAGCTCTAAAGCCAGGCGGAAAAATCGAGATTCTTCTATAATATCATAATCAAATTTTGATATATAACTGCCTTTTTGAGGAATTATATTTACAAGTCCACTTTTTGTCAATTCAATTAAAGCTTCTCTAACAGGTGTTCTGGATAAGTTAAGAGCTGCTGAAATATCCTTTTCAATAATAGCTGAACCTGGTTTAAATTCAAGATTAATAATATTGTGTGATAAAACTCTAAAAGCATAAGCTCTGGCAGTTTCATTTTTTTCTCTATTCAACATAATCATTTATTATACCTTCTTTTCTGTATACTAATATATGAGTAAATTCTATCATAAATTGTGAATAATTTCAATATTAATAAATTAATTGTGCACATTCCATAAAAAATTTAATTTAAAATAGGTTAATTTGGCTATAGATATTAAAACACTTGTATGCTAATATATTAGTATACTAATAAAACGAAGTAAGGAGGAATATTATGAAGAAGTGGTTTAAAAAAAGTATTGCATTACTAACTCTAGCAACTATTACTGTTAGTTTTACTGGCTGCAAAAGTTTTAATGAGGGAAAGAGAATAATAAGAATATCTCATAGTCAGTCAGTTGAGCATCCGGATCATATTGGTTTACTTGCTTTTGAACAGTATATTGAGGACAGACTTGGTGATAAATACGATGTTCAAATTTATCCTAATGAGTTGTTAGGTGCATCAGTTAAGGCGATTGAGTTGGTACAAACAGGTGCTATTGACTTTGCTGTAGCAAGTACAGGCAATTTGGAAACATTTGATGATATTTATCAGATTTTTAGTATTCCATATTTATTCAGTTCAACTGAATCTTATCACAAGGTTATGGAAAACGATGAACTTATGAAAAGTATTTATGAGTCAACTAAAGCATCAGGTTTTCAAACTGTAACTTGGCTTGATGCTGGTACAAGAAACTTTTATGCTACAACACCAATCAATACTCCAGATGACTTAAAGGGTAAAAAAATGAGAGTACAGGCAAGTCCTACAAATGTAAAAATGATGGAAGCCTTTGGTGCAGCAGCAGCTCCTATGAGTTTTGGTGAAGTTTACACAGCAATTCAGCAGAAAGTTATTAATGGTGCTGAAAACAATGAATTTGCTCTTACTAACAATAAACACGGAGAAGTTGCTAAATACTATACTTATAATCAGCATCAAATGGTGCCGGATATGCTTATTGGTAATGTTAAATTATTAGATAGTCTTTCACCAGAGGATAGAAAGATATTTGATGAGGCTGCTGTTGAATGTACAAGAGTTGAAAGAGAATCTTGGGATAAACAAGTTGTAGAGACTAAAAAGCAAGCTGAAGAAATGGGTGTGCAGTTTATTTATCCTGATATTAGCCTTTTCAAAGAGAAGGTTGTGAACTTACAAAAAGAAATATTGACAGAAAATACAAAACTTAAGCCAATATATGATGAAATTCAGAAAGTAAATAAAGAAATAGACGGATAAGGGGGCATTAGTATGAGTAGTGGTATAAAAAGTAAACTTAATAAAGTTCTTGAAGTAATATGTATTTTATTGTTTGTGTTTATAACTTGTGTTGGTACATATCAGATAGTTGTTAGATATGTATTTAATAGTCCAAGTACAATTTCTGAGGAACTTTTGACTTATTCATTTACTTGGCTTGCTCTTATTGCAGCCGCATTAGTTTTTGGTAAACAGGACCATATGAGAATGTCATTTATAGCTGATAAATTTAAAGGCAAAACAGCAATTTTTATGGGTATTGTATCAGAATTGCTTATTATGTTTTTCTCTGCATTAGTACTAGTTTATGGTGGTGCATCAATTACTAAACTTACATCAACTCAGATTACAGCATCTCTTGGTATTAATATGTCTTATATTTATATGATATTACCAATATGTGGTGTAATAATAGTAATTTATAGTGTATTAAACATAGTGGAATATGTTAGCAAGTTAAAGGAAAGTTAGGAGGTAGAAATTTATGGATATGGCTTTAATGTGTGGATTGTTAATAGCAGTTGCGTTAATAGTAATGCTTATATGGGGGGTACCAATTTCTATTGCCATTGGTCTTTCATCAATGTTAGCAATATTACCTGTAATGGATGTTAATGCTGTAGTTCTTACTTGTGCTCAAAGAACATTTTCTGGCATTTCAGTATTTACACTGATAGCAATTCCGTTTTTTGTTTTAGCAGGTAATATTATGAACAGAGGTGGTATAGCAATTAGACTTATTAACCTGGCAAAACTTTTAACTGGTAAAGTTCCTGGTTCACTTGCTCATACAAATGCTGTGGCAAATATGATGTTTGGTGCTATTTCAGGTTCAGGTGTTGCAGCTGCATCTGCAATGGGTACAATTATTGGACCTATTGAAGAAAAAGAAGGCTATGACAAAAGTTTTTCAGCAACAGTAAATATTGCAACAGCTCCAACAGGTCTTTTAATACCTCCAAGTAATACTCTTATTACTTATTCTCTTGTTAGTGGTGGTACATCTGTTGCAGCACTTTTTATGGCTGGCTATATTCCTGGTATTCTTTGGGGCATTAGCTGT
>UQRG01000166.1 GCA_900543365.1 uncultured Eubacterium sp.
AAGTCCCATAATACGACCAGTAAACACAAATGTTAAAATAGCAGTAATAAAAAGACAAATTACATCAAATGGTACCTTTATTTTTGAATATCTTATACCAGTTATGGCTGACACTTCTCTAGGGAATAAGTCAGTAGGAATAATTGGCATTTTACACCTATTAGATAATGCTATACCAAAACAAATAATTATATAACTTGTGATAAAATATAAAATTCTAAAAGGTATATTTAATGGCAAAATATCTATCCACAATTCATAAAAATCCAGACACTCACCAAAAGCAAAACCAACTACAAAGCACCAAAAATACTGCCAAACTATCTTTTTCCTCATTATAAATAACGATAAAACAAGAATTCCTTGAAATATGTAAGTCCAAGTCCCAAGTGAAATCTTTGGTATAACTACAGAAAATGCATATGGCACACTTGAAATTGCAGAAATACCTGAACCAGAATGTAACATAAGTACAACACCAAAACTATTTATTAATACTATTATAATAAGTGCTATCTCCCCTCTTAACACCTTTTTACCTTTATCCATATTAAAGCTTCCTTCCATATAAAATAAATATGTTTATCTATTAAATAACTTGCAAAAATAATTTAATGTTTCTGCCATATTTTCAGTTAAATCATTTTCACTGAATCTAAATTGCCAGTTACCATCAGCTACTCCAGGCATATTCATTCTTGCACCACTGCCAAGACCAATGACATCTTGTATTGGTATTATACAATATTTAGCATTAGAGGAAATTGCAAGTCTAATTAGGTCCCAGTTTATACTATCTCCACTAATGTTCATATATCTTCTTATATAATCCTTGTTTTTATCACTTTGTTCACTATACCAGCCAATAGTAGTATCATTATCGTGGGTACCAGTATAAACTACATAATTATTACTGTCATAATTATGTGGCAAGTAATCGTTACCACTATCATTAAAAGCAAATTGTAATATTTTCATACCGGGGAAATTAAGTCCCTTTCTAAGTTTAATAACTTCATCATTTAAATCTCCCAAATCCTCTGCAATTATATCAAGCTCTCCTAATTTATTTTTTATTGCATCAAACACTTCTCTATTTGGACCTTTATTCCACTTACCATTTACAGCAGTTTTTTCACCCATTGGCACAGACCAATAGCTTTCAAAGCCTCTAAAATGGTCTATTCTAACAATATCTACAAGATTTAATACATTTTCTGTTCGCTTAATCCACCAGTTATAATTTTCAGCCTTATGATTTTTCCAATTATAAAGAGGATTACCCCATAGCTGCCCAAACTCACTGAAATAATCTGGGGGTACACCTGCAACCTTTGTTGTAAAGCCTTTTGTATTTATATAAAAAAGCTCCTTTCTACTCCAAGTATCAGAACTGTCACTAGCTACAAATATTGGAATATCACCAACAATTTCTATATCATTTTTATTGGCATAAGCCTTTAAATCGAGCCATTGTTTATTAAATTCATACTGTATAAACTTATAAAAACTAATATCATCAACTAATTTTTTACTATATTCATATAGTGCTGACTTTTCTCTATCTCTTAACCCCTTAGGGAAACTATTCCATGCACCACCATAAAAACAATCTTTAACAGCATTGTCACTCATAAATTTAGATGCTGTTGAATAATAAATTTTATATTCTCTACTTTCATAAGTATTTTTTCTGGATTTTATAAAAAAGTTTTTGAAAGCCATAAATAAAGCATAATCATCAAGCCAAAACTTATTTTTATTACAAAAATTTATATATTTTTTATCTTTTAAATCAAATTTTAAAAAGGCCTTTTTATACAAACCATATTTATAGTCAATTACCTTTCCATACTCAACTTTTTTACTGTTAAAATTAGGTATATTTTCTATGTCTTTTTTATTAAGTAGTTCATCCTCAATTAATAAATCGGGACTTATTAACAAAGGATTACCTGCAAAAGTAGAAAAACTTTGATACGGAGAATCTCCGAAGCCTGTGTGGCCTAAAGGCAAAATTTGCCACAATTTTTGACCACTCTTATTTAAAAAATCTACGAATTTTTTCCCATAAGCAATATCTCCTATACCATATTTAGATGGAAAACTACTTGGATGAACTAATATTCCACATTTTCTCATAATAAAAACCTCACTTATTTTAAAAATTTCTAATTTATATTTATGAAACATATTAGAAAAGGTTTGAAATTTTTATTACCCCTAGAAAATATGTCTCATTTTCTCAATGATGATACATTCTGCAATACCTTTGACAGCAATTTTATACAAAATTAATTTTAGAACTTCATTATAGAAGATAACATCTTCTATTCCATTTTTAGATTCTCCCCTGTAAGATGTTGATAATATTGTGTAATTGCTGCTGATGTGTGCCCTGACCAAGTTTGGGTTGCTTTTAATGAAACATTTCCTTCGAAGCACCTTGTCGCAAATGTATGCCTTAAACTATTATTAGTAATTTGTGAAAACTCAGAATTTATTTTTTTGCATTTGTTAATCAATGCTTTAAATTGATTGTCCCAACTGGCTGTTGTTGCATAACGATTTAATTTTTTGCCTTTTATTCATCTTAAATCTAAATGTGGGAACAATATATCGTTTTGTTTTAATTTTATTATATTTTGTTCAAACATTTTTAGTTGTTATTTATATGATGACAAAGACAACTCTATTAAGTGTACTTTTCTGTTTCCTGTTTTAGATTTGAGTTCAACTATGACTAATACAGGCTTATTGCTGATTAGTTCTTCCTTTACCGTTTTCTTTAATTTTATTCTCTATATCCATATCTTCAAACTTTAAAGCAGTCAACTCAACAATTCTAAGCCCTAAACTCAACAAAAATAAATATGTATATTTACATAAAAATTTACTATTTATCAAGAAATCAATTAACTTATTTTGTTGCTTATCTGTTAGTGCCTTATCTTTTTCACTTTTAATTTTATTCACTTTGATGTTAGCACAGGCAATATCAAGTGTAGGATTTTTAAGAATATATTCTTCGGATACTGCAAATGCAAACAAAGGTATTAAAATAACAAGTAAATTTCTAGGATTATACCACCTGTACATTCTAATTCTGACAAGTATTTTCTATTTTCTGATGGCTCATAATTATCAAACTATCTAATTATATATACCATCTTTTCCTGGAAATAATCCTTTATCTAACCCTTTACCTATTAAACATACTACCTTTATAAGTCTATCATTTCAAGGAAGTTGTTATACACTTCCCATTCTATTTTAAAACAATTTATTTGTTTTAGCAATAGTTTATTTATCATAACACTGGTGCATACTAAAAAAGTAGACAAAAAACTAAGTTACATATTATAATAAAATAAACATAAAAAAGGAGTTGTTAATAGGTTCTAGCCAA
>UQRG01000167.1 GCA_900543365.1 uncultured Eubacterium sp.
ATATTTGAAAATTTATCCTTAATTGAATATATTTTTACAATGATAAACCCAGTTTATAATTTGAAACTGGGTTTATCGACAATCTGAAAACTGCATATTTCTATGCAGTTTTAACTTATTCATAATTAATACCAATTACAACAACAATATCGTGGTCAGATGCAGTATTTGGGTCAACAACTATTTCAGAACCAGGGAACTGTTCCTGAATTTTCTTACCCATACCATCTTTCTTAACAAAGATACGAGTATTATCAGTCTTATCTCCAGAATAAGTTCCTATTGACTTAACATCATAACCGGCATTTAAAAGTTCATTCTGAACAGCAGATGCCTTACCGTTAGTATAACCACCATTAAGAACTTGAACAGATAAAGACTTATCATCATAAGTTGATGTTGTTGTACCCTCAACACTACCTGAGGCAGCCTCTGACTCTCTTTCAGCTTTAATTTCACTTATAGGCTTTTGGAATACATCATAACAAAGACTATGAGCCTCTTCCTCATTAATAACCCAACCTCCTACAAAACCATATAAGCTACCTATATCACCAGGCATAGTATATGTATAAATATTATCTGTATTAAAATCCTTAACAACAGCCATATACTTAATAGCATCTGAAAGTTTAACATCAGTATCAACATAACTAAAGAATGTCTTTAAATAAGCAGAGGCATTATTAAAGAATGTATCTTTATTAACAAGCTGCTTAATAAGTTCCTTACAGAATTCCTGCTGAGTAGCAACTCTACCTATATCTTGATTACTGTAACCTTTTCTAAATCTAACAAGCTGTTCAGCCTGCTTACCATTAAGTGTCTGAAGACCAGGTTGTAAATCAATATTCAAATCCTGTCCTGGATCTTGATAATACATACGAATAGGTACATTATATTGAATACCACCAATAGCATCTACAATATAATTAAGAGCTTCAAACTTAACAGTACAATAGTAATCAATTGGAACACCTATTATTTCTTCAATTTCGGAGAATAAAATAGCTCTACCATATTTTTCCTGACCATAGTGAGTAATTTCATTTATCTTCATACCCTTTTTACCAGGCTCAGGATATTCTTCTCTAAGTTTTCTAAAATCATCATCACTTACTTCAATAAGTGTATCTCTAGGAATGGAAATAATACTCAATTCGTCTAAAGGCTGATTGTAACAACAAACCATAATAGTATCAGTTCTGTCACCATCCTTATCAACACCCATAATAACAAATGTTGTTCTTTCCTTTAGCTTAGGTTTAACAAGTTTATTCAAAAGACCAGTATTCTCTCTTAAATCACCGTCTGCAACATTTGTACTATCTTCAATGTAATATTGATAACCAAAATAACCTAAAGCACTTACACAATATACAAATAGCACAATAAAAAGAACCATAAAAAATTTAGCCTTTAAACTGCGTTTTTTCTTTTTCTTACCTCTTTTGCCACTTGGAGCAGAGTTACTTTTTCGACGCTTACGGTTTTCCTCATAGTCATCGTATCTGTCGTATCTGTCTTTACTCATTGATTTAACCTCCGCAAGGATTACTTACTTGGTTTAAAAGAACTCTTTAAAGAAACAATTCTGTTAAACACCAATTTTTCCTTTGTACAATGCTTACTATCAGCAATAAAATAACCATTTCTCATAAATTGAAATCTATCCATAGGTTCAGCCTTATTAATTTCCGGTTCAATAAAAGCTGTAATAGTTTTTAACGAATCCGGATTAAGAGAATAGCCTCTTTCAGCATTTTCATCAGCTACAACAAGATTTTCATACAAATTAACCTGTACTTCAACAGCTGTAGCACAATTTACCCAATGAATTGTACCTTTAACCTTTCTTGCTGTAAAGTCAAGACCAGACTTTGTAGCAGGGTCATAAATACAATGAACTTCAACTACATTGCCAGTTTCATCTTTAATAAAATCTGTACAAGTAACAAAATAAGCACCCTTAAGTCTAACTTCCTTACCTGGAGCAAGTCTAAAGAACTTTTTAGGAGGTTCTTCCATAAAATCCTCTCTTTCAATATAAAGTTCTCTTGAAAATGGAACCATTCTCTTACCAAAAGACTCGTCCTTAGCGTGATTTTCAACTTCAAGCATTTCAGTTTGACCTTCTGGATAATTAGTAATAACAAGCTTAATTGGGTCAAGAACAGCCATAACAACCGGTGTTTTAGGTTGCAAATCCTCTCTTACACAAAAATCAAGCTGTGCAAGACTAACAACAGAATTAGCTTTAGAAACACCAACACTAGCACAGAAATTTCTGATAGATTCTGGAGTATAACCACGGCGTCTAATGCCAGAAAGAGTAATAAGTCTTGGGTCATCCCAACCATCAACCTGATTAGTTTCTACAAGATTTCTTAAATATCTCTTACCCATTATTGTATCTTCAAGATTAAGCTTTGCAAATTCAATCTGTCTTGGTTTAGCACCACCCTTAAGGTCGATATTATTAACAACCCAATCATAAAGAGGTCTATGGTCCTCAAATTCCATTGTACAAATAGAATGGGTAATACCCTCAATAGCATCTTCAACAGGGTGTGCAAAATCATACATAGGATAAATGCACCACTTATCACCAGTTGCGTGATGAGTTAAATGAGCAATTCTGTATATAACAGGGTCCCTCATATTAATATTAGGTGAAGACATATCTATTTTTGCTCTTAATGTCTTTTCACCATCAGCAAATTCACCGTTTTTCATTCTTTCAAATAGTTCAAGGTTTTCTTCAACACTTCTGTTTCTGTAAGGACTTTCCTCACCAGGTTCAGTTAAAGTACCTCTTGAAAGTCTAACTTCTTCAGCATTCATATCACATACAAAAGCAAGACCTTTTTTAATAAGCTCTACAGCATATTCATACATTTGGTCAAAATAGCTTGAAGCAAAGAAAAGTCTATCTTCCCAATCAAAACCAAGCCACTTAATATCATTCTGAATAGAATTAACAAATTCTGTATCCTCTTTAGCAGGATTTGTATCATCAAATCTTAAATTACACTTGCCACCATACTGTTTAGCTAGTCCAAAATTAAGACAAATACTTTTAGCGTGACCTAAATGTAAATAGCCGTTAGGTTCAGGGGGAAATCTTGTTACAACCTTTGATGTATCCGCTAAATCTTCTTCAATAATACTGTTTATAAAATTGCCATAAACAGTTTCTTTATTTTCATTATTGCTTTCCATAGTTACCTCCTAAAAGCCTTTAGATTCATAATCTTTATGATAAAAACATCTGCCACATTTAGGACAGATACCAAAGCGTAAAATATTGTCATCTTTGTCATTAGAAAGTGTGTAATCAAGCATAACTTTTACATTATCATTACTGCACAAATGAGTTTGAAAATAATAATTTT
>UQRG01000168.1 GCA_900543365.1 uncultured Eubacterium sp.
ACATCCTCAGCAGTTTCACCAGGAAAGCCAACAATAATATCAGTAGTAATAGCAATATCTGGTATTTCTTTTCTTATTTTTTCAACAAGGTCAAGATAATGTTCCTTAGTATATTTTCTATTCATTCTTCTAAGAATTTCGTTGTTACCAGCTTGAAATGGCAAGTGAATGTGGTTACATACCTTGTCACAATCTCTCATAGCATAAATAAGCTCATCACTTAAATCTTTAGGGTGAGAGGTCATAAATCTAATTCTCTCAATGCCATCAATTTCATTAACTTTTCTTAAAAGTTCTGCAAAGGTAATATTTTCTTCAAGTCCCTTACCATAGCTATTTACATTTTGACCAAGTAGAGTAATTTCCTTAACACCATCTTTAGCAAGTGCCTTAATTTCGTTTATAATCTCAAATGAACAACGACTTCTTTCTCTGCCTCTTACATAAGGAACAATACAGTAAGAGCAGAAATTATTACAACCAAACATAATATTTACACTGGCTTTATACTTAAAATGTCTGATAGTAGGCAAGTCTTCAATAATTTCTCCGTGTTCTTTCCAAATATCAAATACAGGTGAATTAGTTTCTATATTAATATACATAAGTTCTGCAAGTTTGTACAAATTAAAAGTACCAAAAACAATATCAACCTGCTTATATTTTTCTCTAATAGTCTGTAAAACAACATCTTGTTGCATCATACAACCACACAAGGCAATTTTCATATTAGGATTTACTTTTTTCTGATGCTTTAAATAGCCTAAATTGCCATATACTTTATTTTCAGCATTTTCTCTAACGCAACAAGTATTGTAAATAATAAAATCAGCCTCTTTTTCCTGATGAGTTTCCTCATAACCCATTTCTTTAAGCATACCCAAAAGCTTTTCAGAATCGTGAGCATTCATTTGACAACCAAAAGTCTGAATATAACAGCGTAAAGGTCTACCCATTTCCTCTGACTTTTGTTTAACTATTTCCTTTATTTTTCTCATAAATTCCTGCTGCCTTTTAAGTTCCTCAGCAGAAACATTGTTATTTCTCTCCAACTTTATTTCCTCCATAAAACAAAATTATCCATAATAGTATTTGATATTATAACATATAGAATAAATTAATGCAAAGGAAAATATAACAAATGTATAAATTAACAAAATTTTTTTCTTTTACTGCAATTTTTCTATAATATTACAATAAAGTTTTGACAAATCATTAAACTTGTATTATAATTGAAAGTAAGCAATGTGCTTAATAATATTTGGAGGTATAAAAAATGAGCATTGATTTTTCATTAAACGGTAAGATTGCCCTCGTTACTGGTGCATCTTATGGTATCGGTTTTGCTATTGCTTCTGGTATGGCAAAGGCTGGTGCTACTATTGTATTTAACGATATTAAGCAGGAATTAGTAGACAAGGGTTTAGCTGCTTACAAGGAAGCTGGTATTGACGCACACGGTTATGTTTGCGATGTTACTAACGAAGAACAGGTAAACAATATGGTTGCTGCAATCGAGAAGGAAGTTGGCGTTATTGACATTCTTGTAAACAACGCAGGTATCATCAAGAGAATTCCTATGTGCGAAATGACTGCTGCTGAGTTCCGTCAGGTTATTGATGTTGACTTAAATGCACCATTTATCGTTTCTAAGGCAGTTATTCCTTCAATGATTAAGAAGGGTCACGGCAAGATTATTAACATCTGTTCTATGATGTCTGAATTAGGTAGAGAAACTGTTTCTGCTTATGCTGCTGCTAAGGGTGGTCTTAAGATGCTTACTAGAAACATCTGTTCTGAATATGGTGAATTCAATATTCAGTGTAATGGTATTGGACCTGGTTACATCGAAACTCCTCAGACTGCTCCTTTAAGAGAAATACAGCCTGATGGTTCAAGACATCCATTTGACCAGTTCATTATTGCTAAAACTCCAGCTGCTAGATGGTTAAAGCCAGAAGAATTAGCTGGTCCTGCTGTATTCCTTGCTTCTGAAGCATCTAATGCAGTTAATGGTCACATTTTATATGTTGATGGTGGTATCCTTGCTTACATCGGTAAGCAGCCTAAGTAATTTAAAATTACTTACATATATATTTAGCCTGTCCATTGTGGACAGGCTATTTTATTAGCTTTATTTAAATATTTTTATTAAATCACTAAACTTTTCTATTTTATAATCATATCCATCTACACTACCAAAACCATACTCAGCATAAACAAAAGGAATACCAGCATCAACAGCAGATTGTTTATCACCTTGAGTATCACCAACATAAATGGCATTTTTAATATGATTTCTTACAATAATTATTTTATTATTTTCACCCTTAGACAAACCTGTTTCACCGGCACTTAGTTTATCAGTAAAATATTTTTCCAAATTATGTCCTTTATAAAAACTTTCTATATATCCACACTGACAATTACTAACAATAAAAAGTTTATACTTTTTGCTTAAAATATTCAATGTTTTTTCAAGGTCTGGATATAGATTTCCTCCCTCTTTAGAAAGATATTCACATTCAAGTTGGCAACACTTGTTCATTAACTGGTTTCTTAACTTTAAATTAGTATTTTTAAACAATCTCTCACCTATTTTATCAAGTTGAAGCCCCATACAGCCTTCAAGCTCTGCAACAGTAATAGGCTCATTTCTAACACCACTATAAGACTTAAGTATTATATTCCAAGTTTTACAAATTACATCAGTTGCATCCCACAAAGTTCCATCTAAATCAAATATAATTCCATCAAACATATACTCACCCTAAAATTCAACATTATTAAAATTAAATTCTCCACAAAGCTTTTTAACTCTATCCAAATCTTTGCTAACTTGTACCGTTGGCTCTTTAAGCCAATGTTCCATAACATCAGCATCTTTTAATATTTCATCAAACTCTGTATTCACCTGCTCTTTATTACTATGATAATAAATAGCCTCATAAATAGTTTCTATCTCTATTTCAGACAATGCTTTGCAACTTTTTAACAATTCTTTAACAGCCTTTGCACTTTTTCTGGCGTGGTCTTTACCAACACCAGTTCTATATTTTTCATAATCGTGTAAAAGTCCTGCCATATATGCCAATTCAGCATATTCCTTACCGTGGCCTCTTTTTAAAGCAATAGCACTAGCAAAATCAGCAACACCATATAAATGAACATATCCATTACGCCTATCAGCAAGATTTTCAATACCCAGCAACATATTATCTACTAAACTTTTTATATCTTCAAGTCTGCTCATTATAGTACCTCTCAGTAATAATTGTAAATCTAGTACATTTTAACACACTATATTAAATTATTCAACAAAAAACTTATTTTATACAAAGCTTAAACATATATTATACACTATTTATTAATGACAAATATTTTA
>UQRG01000169.1 GCA_900543365.1 uncultured Eubacterium sp.
AATTGGAATAACAACCAGATTATCATTATATTTAATATAAACCTGTTCAAGCTCTTTCTTCCATTCAACATCAGCACCAACACCTTCAAATACCTCTCTGGCAGGCACCAAGGTGTAACCATTCAATATAATAGGAGGCATAACAAGATTTGTTAATTTTTTGCCATTTATAGCCACAAAAACTTCCTCTGCATTATATTTATGGTCAGAATAGTCATATCTTAATATCATATTAACATATTTATTTGCAGCACCTACAGTTGAACTTAATATTAATACAAACAATAATACTATAGCTGTTATTTGCGATTTGATTCGCAAATTTATCACCCCTTTCCAACACTTAAATTATAACACATTTTAAGAAGTTTGTAATGATTTTTTTCTTATTGTAATAAAATCGTAAACATTGAAAAGCAATATAATATCAATTAATTAAATGTAACTGTAAATGTGCTGCCTTTTCCCAGTTCAGAATCCACTGTAATAACTGAGTTAATTTTTCTTGAAATACTTTTGGCAATAGATAACCCCAAACCATTACCTTTAATTTTCTTATTTCTTGACTCATCATATCTGTAAAATCTATCAAAAATCTTATTAAAAGCATCTTTTTCAATACCAATACCATTATCAGACACGGAAAAATATGGCTTATTGTCCTTATAACCAACCTTAATTGTAATATGACACTGTTCCTCTCTTGAGTATTTTATACCATTTTCCGCAAATATCCATATAAGTTGTTTTAAAATATGAGCATCTGATTGAATAAAAATACTATCATCAGCCTCATTTATAAAAGTTGTTACAATATCTGGATTAGATACTTCAATTTCTTTATTAACTTCTTCTGCTATTTCAGCAAGACTTACTTCTTCAATATTTAAGTTATTTCTTCCTTGATTATCTCTAGCCAAATACAAAAGCTGTTCAATTAGTTTATTCATATGTTCAGCCTCTGACTTAATAGAATCAATAGACTCTTTTAGTATTTCGGCATCGTCTTTTCCCCACCTATCAATCATATTAATATAACCTTGTATAATAGCAATAGGTGTTTTTAATTCGTGGGAAGCATCTGAAATAAATCTATTTTCCTTTTCAAACCCTTCTTGAAGTCTATCAATCATATCATTAAATGTTACAACCAATGTTTGTATTTCGTCTTTGGTTTCTGGTACTTCTATTCTTTGACTTAAATCATAAAGGCTTATATTTTCAGCTGTTTGAGTTATTTCTCTTATAGGTTTTACTATTTTTTTACTAATAAATTTACCTATTAAAAGTGCTACTAATATAGAAGTAAGATTTGTAGCAATAACTATACCTAAGCATAAAGATAAAGCCTTGTTTTCAGTAGTATTTTTTCTAAAAATAATAATATCATAAATATCTTCATTATACTCAAATGTTCGGTGCATAAACATATATGGCTCATCAGCTACATTTTTACTACCATAAGCGTCACCTCTGTCAGATGGCTTTATTGTGTCTGGATTGGGAAACATATCCGGTTCTTTCATTGTGCCAAAATTTTTATCAGGATTTTGATTTCTATTAAAAACCTTAACATCAATGTATGGATTACCAATTAATTCTTCAACTTGATTTCTTTCAAGTGTTTTTCCCGATGTAATATAGTCTTCAATTTTATTAGCTGCTGCATTTATTTCATTTTTAGATATGCTTCTATATGAAATCCACATATTAAATACAGCTATAATAGAAACAATTATGGTCATAACCATAAATACACAAGTATAAACTAATGTTATTTTTCTTGAAATTGGCATTTTAATATAAATACCACTAATTTTAGTCTTCATCTTTTGCAAAATAACCAACACCTCTTATAGTATGTATCAACTTAACTCCAAATTTATCATCTATTTTAGTTCTTAAATATCTCACATATACATCTACAACATTAGTTTCACCAATATAATCGTAACCCCAAACTTGGTTTAAAATTTGTTCTCTTGAAATTACAATGTTTTTATTTTTAACAAGATAAACCAAAAGTTCAAATTCTCTCTTTGTAAGCTCTACTTCATTATTGCCATAATAAACCATTCTTCTTGCTAAATCAATTTTTAAATCCTTTAATTCAAGTATATTGTCATTAGTAACAGTGGTTCTTCGTCTTAAAACAACTCTCATTCTAGCAAAAAGTTCTTCAATAGCAAAAGGCTTTGTAATATAGTCATCTGCACCACTGTCAAGTCCGGCAATTTTATCCATTGTTTCACCCTTAGCAGTAAGCATAATAATAGGCACATTAGATTCTTTTCTAATTCTACGACAGACCTCAATACCATTTAGCTGTGGAATCATAAGGTCAAGAAGAATTACATCAGGTTCATCTTCAAAAAACTTTTCAACAGCCTCACGACCATCTTCTGCCAAAACAACTTCATATCCTTCGTGCTTCAATTCCAACTCAATAAATCTTGCTAATTTTGACTCATCTTCTACTACCAAAACTTTTCCTAAACTTTCGCTCATAATTACACCCCTTATACAATAATACGGACGCATCTCCTCCGTCCGTATTATATATTAATATATTCGATTTAAAAAATAATTAATCAAAGATTAAAATCTAATTAAAAATTATAATGTTTCTGGCTCTGGATACTCAACACCATCAGTATCAACAGTTACAGACTTAATAACAACATCCATAATAGGTCTGTCTGAAAAATCAGTAGGTATTCTAGCAATGTCATCAACAACATCCATTCCCTCTGTTACTTTACCAAAAGCAGCATACTGTCCATCAAGATGTGGTGAAGTCTTATGCATAATAAAGAACTGAGAGCCAGCAGAATCAGGATGCATAGCTCTAGCCATTGATAAAACACCTTCTGTATGCTTCAAATCATTTTTAAAACCATTCATACTAAATTCGCCTTTTATACTATAACCTGGACCACCTGTACCAGTACCATTAGGACAACCACCCTGAATCATAAAGCCTGGAATAACTCTATGAAAAATAAGTCCATCATAAAAATTATGATTAATTAAACTAATGAAATTGTTTACAGTATTTGGTGCAATTTCAGGATAAAGCTCCGCAACAATTTTTTTACCATCTTCAAATTCAAATGTTACAATAGGATTTTTTGCCATTTTTTTATCTCCTTATAAAATTTTTATCGGTTTAAAATTTAAATAGTCTGCAGAAACCAAAGAATAGTTAATGTCGTCAACATTACCAAGCAAACTATTATTATATTTACTAGCACCGTGAAGGTGACCATAAATAACTTTTTTAATATTGTAGCTTTTAATTATATCAGTAAAAAGAGAATTTTCGCCACTGTCATTTGTCGG
>UQRG01000170.1 GCA_900543365.1 uncultured Eubacterium sp.
CCGTAACTTTATTAGCATCAACTAAAGGTACTTGAAGCTCTGTTGCAAGTTCTCTCACATTATCGTCATATATACCGTGAGTATCTTCAATTTTACCCTGTTGGTCAAAAGTTCTTCTTACAATAGGGGTAAATAGTATCGGATTAGCACCTTTTTCTTCTGCAATCTTTATATAATTTTTATACAGAGAATTTTTAAATGAACCATCTGTATCTTTGTCGCCGTTCGGGTCAGTATATCTGTTTGCTAAATCCTCTGGCTTTGTTTTTTTAGCATCATTATGACCAAATTGAATAATAAGATAGTCACCCTTGTCCATATCACTTAAAAGGGTTTTGTACTCTTCCTCAACAGTAAAGCTCTTTGAACTTCTACCAGATATAGCAAGGTCAACAACTTCTGCATTACTATTATCAATATACTGCTGAAGATACATTCCCCAACCAGCTCTAGGCAAAGCATAATTATCATCACTACCATATATACAAGCTGTTGAATCACCTACAATAAATATTTTTGTCTTGTCATTAGCCATAGCTACACTGCTAAAACAGCCACAAAGCATAACTACTGACAACATACCTGTAAAAATTCTTTTTAATTTCATATTAACCTCCACTTTATAAAATAATAAAAAATTATTTTTTCAAAAAAACAGGGCTGTCGATGACAGCCCCCTATTTTTATTTTTCTTCTGATTTTTCTGATTCATCATCATAATCTTCATCTTCATAATCGTAATCATACTCATCATCAAAATCATCGAAGTCATCAAAATCATCTAAATCATCATAGTCATCATAATCCATATCATCAAGCTCAGACCAATCGTCATAAGCAAAACCTTTTTTACTTTTAAGCTTAGACAATACAAGTACAATTGCACCAACTACAATTGCAATACCAGAAATAACAATAACAATAGTTTTGGTTCTATTGTTTTTTTCATTTTTCTTAATTAATTTTCTAATTTCATCTAATGCAAATTCTGCTTTCATATTTATACCCCCTTAGTGTTATTTTTAAACTTTTGTTGGTTGTTTTTATAATCATTATACTCCATAAAGGCTCTCCTCATCATTTGCTTTTCATCGTGAAATTTAAGCAGATAATAAGCCTCATGTTGCTTATAAAAGCCAGCATCAGCAAAAAATTCTTCTGCTTGTGGCTTACAGTAAAATGAATCAGTAATCATTAGATACCAATGTACAGTTTTGCTAACAATATCATTAGTTCCCCTAAATGTATACTGAGTTTTTCCGATATATTTTACAATTTCAGCATTAGAGTCGGTTTCCTCTTTTACCTCCCTTAGGGCAGTTTGTTTATAAGTTTCGCCACTTTCAACAGTGCCTTTAGGCAAAACCCAGCCCATATATCTTCCATTTTGGTTTTTATAAAGCAACAGAACCTTGCCATTATGGATTACTACGCCTCCGCAGCTAACTGCTTCTATCATAGTTATACCTCCGATTCTGTCTAGTATTCAATTATTAAATTGATTACTTATATACCACTATAATTAGTTATAGTATAGCATATCTTTGATATAATTTCAATAGATAAAAGCCAATTTAAACAAATAAATCTTTATTTTTATATATTTTTTGTTAAATATTGTTAATGCATTCGTAAATCATTTCCAATAAACTTAAATATCTTAAAATTACCTATAATTCTTGATACAATTCTTTCACTATAGGTTCTGTTAAGGTCACCTAAATCAAGATTAGCCGATATTAAAGTTGACTTGTTGGCTCTAAGTCTTGTATTAAGTATATCAAAAAATTCAGCATTTGTACTATTATTTGTACCCTCAGTACCCAAGTCATCAATAACAAGCAAGTCGCATTCTTGCAACAGCTTTGCCGCCTCTCTTTCCTCTGTTGTAGCATTATTAAACCTAACATTAGTCATAGTTGTAAACAGCTTATAAGCACTCATATAAATAACAAAATATCCCGCATCAATTAAAGCCTTTGCAATACAGTTACACATATAACTTTTGCCTAAACCTGAATGACCATAAAAAAACATATTAAGAGGAGCATTTTCTATATTTTCAATAGCAAATACTACTTCTGTTGTAATCCTTCTTATATTATCATAAGGAGAAGTATTATTATCAACTGGTGTTTTAGAAAATATATTATAATTAAACTTGTCAAAATTTTCTCTTTTTAATATGTCACCTAAATTTGAAAGTTGATAATACTTTTCAGCAAGTCTTTTGTTAAAGCAAGTACATTTTTTAGTACCTATCATACCAGTATCTTTACATTTTTTACACTTGTACTGAGGTTCAAGAGTATCTTCACTCATACCCATACTCTTTAATATATTTTGCCTCTCAAGTCTTAATATATTACTAAAATTTTTAAAATCTTCAAATTTTTTTGTATCTCCACCGTGAAGCACGCTTTCAAAAAGTTCAACACCCTTAGCACTTATTTCCTTTTCAATTTCATTTAATCTAGGAACCTTTTCATACAATCTTTGTTTTAACTTTTCTGCACTTTTTTCAGCAAATGCTTTATCTCTATCATAATCTTCAAATATTTCAGAATATACATTGTTTTTAAGCATTACTGTTAATTTCCTTTCCTCTTAACTATTTCCTCTAATTCTTCATTGCTGTAAATTCTCTGATTGTAATTGTTAAAAGTACCCTTAGGCTGTTTAGATACTTCTTTAAGCTTGTTATTCTTATTTATATAATCAGCCTCTGCACTTTCAACTTCGCTAACATTTGTATAACCTGCACTATGCCATTTTTCCAATATTTTGTTACAATATGAAAATGCAGCCTTACCAGTATTAGTTACAGTTCTAGTAGCTGCTAATTCAATAAGCTCAAAAGGCATTTTCCACTCACTAATCCATTTGTCTATATACACCTTTTCATTTTGAGTTACAGCTCTGTCAGCCACTCCGAAATACTTTAAAACCTTACCATAATTATTATAAAAACTTAAATATCCACTAGCTGCCTCAGTCGTCAAAATGCCTTTTTCAATCCAATCTAAAGCAGTTTTCTCCATATATCTTGGTGGCTTATTATTTTTGTAACAAAAGCTTAAAAGCATAAAAATAACCTCAAAAGGAAGTTCGAGGCTTTCATACATCCATACAATAATTTCTGTTTCCTTAGAAGTAACAGGTTTGCCCTTTTGTCCTTCTGCCATTCTAAGCAAATCTCCAACTTCCGGATTTTTATTAAGTATATCTGCAATATCACTTGGATTAAACACTGGCTTTGCTACAACAACTTTAACCTTATTATCTTCAATAGCGGCTA